>CAZSMG010000015.1:0-22708 GCA_964608075.1 uncultured Clostridium sp.
ACAAAACTAAAATCTACCCCATAAAAAAGTAGACTTTAAAAATAAAATTAAAGATGTTAAATAAAATCAAAATTTTGTTTGACATTTTTTTGTTTGTGTGATATTATTTAGTAAAATAATAAATAGGAGTGATTTTTTATGGCAAAAAATAAACCAGAAATAAATAAAAGAGAAAAAGCAATACTTAAATTTATTGAAAAGCAAATAATGACAGATGGATATCCACCATCAGTTAGAGAAATAGGAAAAGCAGTAGGATTAAGTTCGACAGCAACAGTGCATGGATATTTAGCCAAATTAGAGGAAAAAGGATACATTAAAAAAGAAGATAAAAAAGGAAGAACATTAAAATTATTAAAAGGCGGTTCAGGAGAACCTATAATGAAATCAAGTAAAGATTTTTATACACAAAGAGAATTAGTAGATGTTCCTATAATAGGAAAAATAACAGCAGGAGAGCCAATCTTAGCAGTTGAAAATATAACAGATACTTTCCCAATACCAATAGATTTTGTTGGTAATTCTGAAAGTTTTATGCTTACAGTTAGAGGAGAAAGTATGATAGAAGCAGGTATTTTAGATGGAGATTATATTTTAGTTAAGAAACAAAACACAGCAAGAAATGGAGAAATTGTTGTGGCATTAATAGGAGAAGAAGCAACAGTTAAGACATTTTACAAAGAATCTGACCATATTCGTCTTCAACCAGAAAATTCTTCAATGGATCCAATAATAGTTCCAAATTGTGAGATACTTGGAAAAGTAGCAGGTGTATTTAGAAAAATGTAAAATTAAAAAGTTTCAGAGAAATCTGAGACTTTTAAAATTTTATAAAAAAACAAAATAACTATTTTATAAATTATAAATTTATGTTATATTTATAATTGTAATATATTTTTCAGAAAAGATTGGAGATAAGTTATGGAAAGAAATGAAATAACAAGAAAAAAAATGAATATAAAAAAAATATTAATAATATTTGCTGTTATTCTAATTTTTATAGGTATGTGCATTCTTATAAGTAATTATTTAAGAAACAAACCAAATTCAAAAACTAATTTAGTAATAAATAATAATAATGTAACTGCAAGATTAAAAAATGATGTAATAATAGAAAATGGTGTTATATATTTATCAGAGCAAGATATTAAAAATTTTTTTGATAAATACATTTATGAAGATAAAAAATACAATAGTATTATAACAACATCAGATAAAAAATTAGCAGTAGTTCCATTTAATGAAAAAGTAATAGAGATTAATGGATCTAAAAAACAAATATCAAGTATAGTAAAAAAAGAGGGTGATAAAATTTATCTTCCAATATCAGAAATGGATGATGTATATGATATTGAAATCACAAATATAGAAAGCTCTAATACAATTACTATGGATTCTTTAGATAGAGAACAAAAAAAGGCATATGCTGCTAAAAACATATCTATAAAATATAAACCAAAAGCATTTTCAAGAACAATAGATAAAGTAAAAAAAGGTAATTGGCTTATATATGTGGGGACAGATGAAAAAGGATGGGCTAAAGTAAGAACTATTGATGGTAAGGTTGGGTATGTAAAAGAGGACAAGCTTACAAATTTTGTTACAGTTAGAGAAAATTTAGAACAAACAAATAAAGTAAATGGAAAAGTAAATTTAGTATGGGATTATTTTTCAGAATATGCAAAAGCTCCACAGAGAGCTGGAACCAATATAGAAGGAATAAATGTAGTATCACCATCATTTTTCTATTTAAATAAAAATGGTAAATTAGTAGAAAATGTAGGAGTAGCAGGGAAAAACTATATTGATTGGGCTAAAGAAAATGGATATAAAGTTTGGCCAATGGTCTCAAATTCTGGAGCAGGTATGATGGAAGTTACATCAGAAATTATGAATGACTATAAATTAAGAGAACAATTAATAGAAGAAATTGTTGAGGTTTGTGTTAAATATAAATTAGATGGAATTAATATAGATTTTGAGAATATGAAAAAAGATGATGTAGATCTATATTCAAGATTTATAATAGAATTAACCCCAAGATTAAAAGAAATGGGACTTCAAGTATCAGTAGATGTTACAGCACCTGATGGAGCAGATAATTGGTCAATGTGTTTTGATAGAAATGTAATAGGAAATGTAGCAGATTATATAATATTTATGGCATATGATCAATATGGTTCAGGAAGTAATAAAGCAGGGACAACTGCAGGATACAATTGGGTAGAAACAAGTCTTAAGAAGTTTGTTGAAACTGAGGAAATACCATCAGAAAAAGTAATACTTGGTATTCCATTTTATACAAGACTTTGGTCAGAAAAAGATGAAAAGGTGCTTAGCAAAGTAATTGATATGAATGAAGTTGATGAAACTATTCCAAAGGATGTAGAAAAAAAATGGAATGATACTTTAAAACAATATTACGTTGAATATGAAAATGAAGGGTATTTAAGAAAAATGTGGATTGAAGATATAACATCACTTACAGAAAAACTAAAATTAATAAAACAATACAATTTAGGTGGAGTTGCTTCATGGGAAAAAGATAAAGAAACAGATGATGTATGGAATATAATTTCTGAAGCTTTAAAATAACATAGAATAAATAATTAACATTGAAATAAACCCAAAATGTTAGACAAAAAGTTTAACAGGGAGGGTTTATTTTTATGTTAAAAACTAGCATCAAATTGTTCTAAAAATTTTAAAATATAATATACATTAAAAAAGGACAAGAAGGTGATTGTATTAATACATATTATATTAGTGAAGATGAAAATATAAAAGGGTTTAGAAAGATATTTCATCATATTTGTTTTAAAAATGAGGATATACTTTTAAAATTTGACATATCAAAATTAAGTTATAGATTAATAAAAAAAATAGTTAGGAAAATAAGAAAGAAAAATATTAAAAATGTAGTATTAAGTAAGAGATTATTGGAAAAAGAAGAATTAGTTAATTTATTTAAAAGTAATAATATAAATATATTTGATGGTAGATGGCTTATAAATTATATAGCATATGACATTATTAATTATATAATAGAAGAAAATAAAATAAAAAAGGAAGAAACTGAAATATCAATACTAGTAAATTATTTAGATGATACTTCTATAGAAAATATAAAATTATTAGCAAAAGAATTTAAAAGAATAAATATTGTTACAAATCATATAAACAAATTAAAAAAGATTGAACAAGATATATATGATGAATTTGGAATAATGCTAACAATTACTAATAATAAAAAGAAAAGTTTAAAGAATGCAAGAATAATTTTAAATATTGATTTTCCTAAAGAAACAATAAATAAATACAATATATTTGATGAAGCTATAATTATAAATTTAGATGGAGATGTAAAGATTGATAAAAAAAGATTTTCAGGAATTAATATTAATGATTATGAAATAAAAAATAGTTTTCTATTTAATAATAAATTTTATGCTAAAGATATATATGAATCAAAAATATATAAAAAGACAACATTTATAAATATAAGAGAAGAAATAAAAAAATCAGACCTTAAGATTAAGGAATTAGTAGGGAATAACGGAATAATAAAATTTAACTAAAAAAGAGCAAAAATGCTTTTCTTTTTTAATAAAGTATAATATAATATATGTGGCGAGGAGGTACTAATGAAATGACGGATAAAAAAAGAAATATTAAAAAAGAAAATTTTAAAAAAGTAAATAAAAGAACAAATAAAGGTAATAAAGTAAAATTCAAAGAAAAATATCCAAAATTAATGATGTCTATAAAAATTATGATAATTATAATTTTGTTACTTTGCGTTATAGGAGCTGGAATACTAGTAGGTATATTTTTTGGACTTTTTGGAAATGATTTTGAAATAACTAAAGAAGAATTAATAATTTCAGCATCAAATTCTGTAATTGTAGATAAAGATGGAAATGTAATAGCAGATTTAAGTGGTGATGAAAAAAGAAAAATTATATCACTTTCAGACATGCCAGAATATTTACCTAAAGCATATGTAGCAATAGAAGATGAAAGATTTTACAAACATAGTGGTGTTGATATAAAAAGAACAGGTGCTGCAATATTAAATTTTGCGGTAAAAAGAGATTCATCTTTTGGTGGAAGTACTATTACTCAACAATTAGTTAAAAATATAACAGAAGAAAAAGAAGATAAAGGTTTGGCAGGTATTGCAAGAAAAGTAAAAGAATGGGCAAAAGCTACTCAAGTTGAAAGAATGCTTTCTAAAAATCAAATATTAGAATTATATCTTAACATTTTGTTTGTGGGTGGTCAAAATATACATGGCGTAGAATTAGGGGCAGAGTATTACTTTAATAAAAGTGCTAAAGATCTTGATTTAGCAGAATGTGCATTTTTAGCAGGTATTAATAATTCACCTAATATGTATAATCCATATAGTGAAACGAAAGATCATACAGAATTAATTAAAAAAAGAACTACAACAGTTTTAAACAAAATGAAAGAATTAGGATATATAACAAATGAAGAGGATTATAATAAAGCAATTGCAAAAGTAAACGAAGGACTTAAATTTGAAAAATCCCAAAGCCAAGGAAATGTATATTCATATCATACAGATGCTTTAATTGCTCAAGTTATAAATCAAGTTGCAGAAGAAAAAGGAATTTCAAAAGAACTTGCTACAAATTATGTGTATAGTAGTGGTCTTACTATACATTCAACAGTAGATACTAAAGTACAAGCAAGATTAGATGAGGAATTTGCAAAAGCTACATATATTAGAAACGGAAAAGATAAAAATCCAGATGGCAGTTTAAAAAACAATCATTCTCAAGCTGCTATGGTAGTAATAGATAATAAAACAGGATATGTTGTTGGAGTTGCTGGAGGACTTGGTCAAAAAACAGAATCAAGAGGATTAAATAGAGGAACACAGATGCTTAAACAAACAGGTTCTTCTATGAAACCAATAGCAGATATAGTGCCAGGACTTCAAGAAGGAGTAATAACAGCAGGAACAGTATATAATGACTCGAGAACAGAATTTAATAATGGAACTTATAAACCTAAGAATCAAGGTAAATTTAGAGGATTATTAAATGTGAGAGATTTTATAAAATATTCTCAAAATATACCTGCTATAAAAATAATGGCGGAACTTACACCTGCAAAATCAATTGAATATTTAAAGAAAATGGGAATATCAACACTAGATGATGAAAAAGATAATGTTTTATCATTAGCAATAGGAGGAATAACAAATGGTATAAGTCCACTTGAAATGGCAGCAGCATATGCAACTATTGCAAATGATGGAGAATATATTTCACCAACATTTTATACTAAAATAACTGATAGTAATGGAAATGTAGTTTTAGAAGCATCACAAACAAAAACAAGAGTAATGTCAGAACAAACAGCATATATAGCAAAAAGTATAGTGCAAGAACCAGTAAGAGGTGGAGGAACAGCAACATATTGTGCAATATCTGGTATGGACGTAGCAGCAAAAACTGGTACAACAAATGATGATTATGATAGATGGCTTTGCGGATTTACTCAATATTATTCAGCAGCAACATGGTATGGATTTGATAATAATGAGCAAGTAATAGGTTGGGGACAAAACCCTGCAGGAAAATTATGGGCTGCTGTAATGAAAGATATTCATGCTGGATTACCAGGAGCAAGGTTTACAAGACCAAATGGAATTGTAAGTGCTACAATATGTAGGGATACAGGAATGAAAGCAACAGATAAATGTAAAAATACATATTCAGAAATATTTATAAATGGAACTATTCCGAAAAGCTGTGATGGACATGGAGAATCTTACGAAATATGTAAAGAAACAGGAAAGCTTGCAAATGAATTTTGTCCAGACAAAGAAAAAATATTTAATAAAGGTGTTCCACCAAAAGAAAAATTAAAATTATGGAAGACTTATGGGTCTGATAAAAATGAAGAAATACCAACAGAAGTATGTGACAAACATAAAAAAGACGAAGAAGATAAAAAACGTGAAGATGAAGAAAGAAGAGAACAAGAGCAAAATAATCCAAACAATGATAATAATAATAATACAAAGCCAGATAAAAATAATACAACTAACAATGGAACATCAAACAATACAACATCAGGTAATACAACAGCAAATAATAATACATCAAATAACACAACAAACAATAATGTAAATAATACAACAAATAATAATGAAAAGAATAATACAATAGGAAATAATACAAAACCAAAAGATGAAAAAACTGATGAATAGACTTATTTTATAAATAAATGTTATTTAAAAGTTAGAGATTTATACTATTTCTAACTTTTAAAATAATACTAGAGTTTAGAAAGAGAGTGATTTAATGAATATATATTTTTACAATACATTAACAAAGAAAAAGGAATTATTTAATGCAATAGATTCTAATGAAGTAAAAATATATTCATGTGGACCGACTGTATATAAAAATGCAACAATTGGAAATATGAGAACAAATATATTTCAAGATGTCTTAAGGAGAGTATTAAAATATAATGGATATAAAATTAAACATGTAATGAATATAACAGATGTTGGACATTTAGTGTCAGATGGTGATGAAGGCGAAGATAAGATGCTAAAGTCTGCAAGAGAAGAAAACAAAACACCATTAGAAATTGCAAAGCATTATACCAAATTATTTTTTGATGACCTTAAATATTTAAATATAGAGACCCCTGAAATAGTATGTAAAGCAACAGATAATATTAAAGAAATGTTAAAATATGTAGAAAAATTAATAGAAAATGGATATGCATATGAAACATCAACAGCAATATATTTTGATGTTTCTAAACTTGATAAATATCCAGTATTAACAAATGTAGATGTAGAAAATCAAAAGGCAGGGGCAAGAGTAGATGTAGATCCGGAAAAGAAAAATCCATATGATTTTGCACTTTGGATTAAGGCACCAGAGAATCATTTGATGAAATGGGAAAGTCCATGGGGATTAAGTTATCCTGGTTGGCATATAGAATGTTCGGCAATGGGACAAAAATATTTAGGTAATAAATTTGATATACATACAGGTGGTATAGATTTGATTCCAACACATCATGAAAATGAAATTGCACAAAGTAAAGGATGTACAGGAGAAGTACCTGCAAACTTTTGGATGCATGGAGAATATCTTTTGATTAATGGTGGAAAGATGTCTAAAAGCTTAGGAAATGTATATTTATTATCTGATATAATAAATAAAGGATATGATCCTATTGTATATAAACTATTTTGTTATTCATGTCACTATAGAAATAAATTAAACTTTACATGGGAAGGAATTGACGCATCATCTAAATCTTTAGAAAGATTAAGAAATAGCTATCAAGCAAATTTAGAAGGAAAAGATATCTTATCAAAAGAAGATGAAAAGAAATTAGAGTTATTACAAGAAAAATTTAATGAAGCTATAAATGATGATTTAAATATGCCACTTGCTATGAGTTTTGTATGGGAAGTTGCAAAATTTGAAAATAAAAATCCAGAAGTTGCAAAAGTACTTCAAAAATTTGATAGTGTTCTAGGAATTAAAATAGATAGTAGTAATTCAAAACTTGAAGAAGAAATTCCACAAGAAATTTTAGAATTAGTAAATGAGAGAAAAATAGCAAGAGAAAATAAAGATTGGGAAAAATCTGATAAATTAAGAGATAAAATATCTGATTTAGGTTATATAATTAAAGATAATAAAGAAGGATATGAAATAATAAAAAAATAGGAGGAATAAATATGTCAGTATTAGTAACAGGCGGAGCAGGTTATATTGGAAGCCACACAGTAGTAGAATTATTAAATTCAGGAAAAGATGTTGTTATAATTGATAACTTTTCAAATAGTAAGCCAGAAGTATTAGAGGCAATAAGAAAAATAACAGGAAAAGATGTTAAGTTTTATGAAATAGATTATTTAGATAGGGAAAAATTAGAAAAAGTTTTTGAAGAAAATAAAATTGATGCAGTAATGAATTTTGCAGGATATAAAGCAGTAGGAGAATCTGTACAAAAACCAATAGAATATTATACAAACAATATATCAGGTGCTTTAGTATTATTAGATACTATGAAAAAATATAATGTTAAAAAATTTATATTTAGTTCATCAGCAACTGTATATGGTGATCCAGAAATAATTCCTATAACAGAAGATTGTAAAACAGGTGGAACAACAAATCCATATGGAACAACAAAATTATTTATAGAACAAATTTTAAAAGATATATATACATCAGATAATAGTTGGGATATATGTATATTAAGATATTTTAATCCAATAGGAGCACATGAAAGCGGATTAATTGGAGAAGAACCTAAAGGAATACCAAATAACCTAATGCCATATGTCTCTAGAGTAGCAGCAGGTATATTAAAAGAATTATCAGTATTTGGAAATGATTATAATACACCAGATGGAACAGGAGTAAGAGATTATATCCATGTTGTTGATTTAGCAAAAGGACATATAAAAGCATTAGATAAATTAGACAAAGAAGATAAGGGATTATATATATATAATTTAGGTACGGGTGTAGGATATAGTGTTTTAGATATAGTAAAAGCATTTGAAAAATCTACAGGTGAAAAAGTACCATATAAAATAGCACCTAGAAGACCAGGAGATATAGCTATGTGCTATGCAAATCCTGCAAAAGCTAAATCTGAACTAGGATGGGAAGCAACAAAAACAATAGAAGATATGTGCAAAGATTCTTGGAATTATACTAAAAATAATATATAAGGATAAATAGTATATCATTTATTGATATACTTTTATATTAATAAAAACTTGTAGAAATATATATTTTAATGTATAATAAATATTAGTTTATTAAAGAAGAGGTAATTATGATAAATTTTAAATATGAAATTTCTAAAGCAATTGAAGATGTTATAAAAATAGATTTTAAGATTTTAGAATCATATATAGAAATTCCAAAAGATTTAGAAAAAGGAGATTATGCTTTTCCTTGTTTTAGATTAGCAAAAGAACTTAAAAAGTCCCCACAAATGATTGCTGAAGATATAAAGATAAAAATAAATTTAAATGAAGAATATATAGAAAATATAGAACATGTTGGAGGATATATTAACTTTTACATTAATAAAAAAACAATAGCAAATGAAGTAATTAAAGAAATATTACAAAATGATAACTATGGTTCGTCAAAAGTTGGTTTAAATAAAAATATAGTAATAGATTATTCTTCACCAAATATTGCTAAGCCCTTTCATATTGGACATTTAAAAACAACGGTTATAGGTGGTGCTTTATATAATATATATAAATACTTAGGATATAATGTAATTGGAGTAAATCATTTAGGTGACTATGGTACACAATTTGGTAAATTAATTGAAGGATATAAATTATGGGGAAATGAATATGATTTAAGCGAAAATCCTATAGACAAATTAGCTGAAATTTATAAAAGAATAAATGAGCTTTGTGAAAAAGATAAAAAAGTATTAGAAGCTTGTAGAGAAAACTTCAAATTGCTTGAAAATGATGATGAATATTGTACTAGCCTTTGGAATAAATTTAAAGACTTAAGCATACAAGAATTTAAAAAGATATATGACTTATTAGGAAGTAAATTTGATTCTTGGAATGGTGAGGCATTTTATGCAGATAAAACTGATGAGGTAATAGAAATCTTAGAAAAAACAGGAAAATTAATAGAATCCGAAGGTGCTAGAATTGTAAATTTAGAAGATAAAGGAATTGATACACCTTGTATTGTATGCAAATCAAATGGATCAACAATTTATGCAACAAGAGATTTAGCAGCAATTTTATATAGAGCAAGAACATATGATTTTGATAAATGTTTATATGTAACATCATATGAACAAAATTTACATTTTAAACAGATATTTGAAGTTGCTAAATTATTAGGTCTAGATGAAAAATATACAAATGGATTAGAACATGTATCATATGGTATGATTAGGCTTACTACTGGTAAAATGTCTACAAGACAAGGAAATTTTGTTAAAGTAGAAGATCTTTTAGAAGATACTATAAATGAGGCTAAAAATATAATTGAAGAAAAAAATCCAAATTTAGAAAATAAAGATGAAGTAGCAAAATATGTAGGAATAGGAGCAGTGATTTTTAATAATTTATCAATAAATAGAGTAAAAGATGAAATATTTGATATAAATGAAATGCTTAATTTTCAAGGAGAAACAGGACCATATATACAATATACTTATGTTAGGACAAAAAGTGTATTAGAAAAGATAGATAAAATACCAACTTTAAATGAAATTAAATTAGAAATGTTATTAGATAACTATTCACAAAATTTACTAAAACATATATATAGATTTGAAGATATATTAAAGCAAGTAACAGAAAAAAATGAACCATCAATTTTATCTAGATATTTAGTAGAAATTGCAAAATTTTATAGTTTGTTTTATAATGAAAACAAAATAATTATAGATGATGCAGATGTTAGAAATGCTAGAGTATTTTTAACATATGCAGTCGGAAAAGTTTTAAAAATTGGGGCTAATTTATTAGGAATAAATATGCCAAATAAAATGTAGGAGGAATTTATATGAAAAATAAGAAAGTGATAATAGGTGTAGTTGTAGCTATAATTATAATAGTAGTTGCATTAGGATTTGCTTATATTAAAAATAATAGTCATCAATTAGAAGTATTACAGCAAGAGGTAGCTAAAATTGTGAAACTAGACTTAAGTAAAGATGAAATTGATATGGAAATAAAATCTACAGGTAATTATGCAATTGTAGAAAGAACTATAAAAGAATACTTAAATGAATCAAAAGTAGTTATGACTGAGTTTGTTGATTTATGTAATAATAGTGGATTAGATAAAATATTATCAAGTGAAAATATTTCATCAGATGGTCCAGAGTTTGCACAATCAAAGAGAAAAATAGAAGAGTTTAAAACAAGTATTAATGAAAATATAGAAAAATATAATAAAATATTAGATAAAGAAAATATAGAAAATGCAATTAATGATAAAGGGGTAAATGACTATTATAAAAATCTATATAAGAACTATATGCTAGATGAACAATCTTCTAAAAATTTAGAAAAAACAAAAACTGAGTTACAAACATCAAGCGAAGAAATTAATAAACTTGTAAGTGGAATTGAAAATATAATTAATTTCCTATCAGATAATAAAGATGATTGGAAAGTTACAGGTGGAAAAATACAATTTAATAGTCAAGAAAAGTTAAAACAATATTATAATTTATTAAATTCAATTTAAATAATTTTATGAAAGCTAGTAAAAGTATGAAGTGATAAAATAAATGTATACACAAAAAAGTGTTTACATTTATTTTTTTCTTTTTATAAAAAATATTATATCTAGTTTAAAATGAAGTATTTATAAAAAAGACAATTATAAATGAAACTTTAAAATATTAATAAAATATTACATATTATTACAATATTATTACATTATTTACATTTGTGTTATAAATATTGAAAAAATAATTAAACTAATATATACTAAAACAAAATAAGAACAAAGGGGAAAAAAGGTGGAAAAACAAGAAATAACACAATATTACAATTTTAAAATATTGAGTCTAATAGAAAAAAAGTAGTGGTAAAACTTATTTAACCTATAGGTTTATATTACTATCTTTTTATGATATAAATAAAATTTAAGGAGTAAAAATGAACAGAAATAAGACAATTAAAATAATATTAATATCAATATTAGTAATTATATGTTTAATTTTTATAACAATAGGAGGAATATATTTATACATAATAAATAAGTTAAATAAAATAAACAAAGTAGAAATAAATGAAGATAATATAGAAATAACAGAAGGAATAGAGGAAAAACTAACAGGATATAGAAATATTGCATTATTTGGTATTGACACAAGAGAAAATGATTATAGCTTAGGTAATAGAAGTGATTGCATTATTATCGCAAGTATAAATAATGATACAAAAGAAGTAAAACTAGTTTCTGTATATAGAGATACTTATTTAGAAATACCAGGAAGAAAGCTAGATAAAGTTACACATGCATATTCTTATGGTGGAGCAGAACTTGCTCTTAGTACATTAAATACTAATTTAGATTTAGATATGAAAGAATTTGTAATAGTGAATTTTGATGCAGTTGCAGAAATAGTAAATTCATTAGGCGGAGTTGAAATTGATATAACCCAAGAAGAAATCAAATATTTAAATAGTTATATTCGTGCAACATCAGAAAGTACAGGAATTGCATCAAAAGTAGTAGAAAATCATGGAAGGCAGACCTTAGATGGTGTACAAGCTGTTGCGTATTCTAGAATTAGATATACAGCAGGAGGAGACTATAAAAGAACTGAAAGAATGAGAATAGTACTAACTGCTATAGTAAATAAAGCAAAATCTAAATCAACAATTGAATTAAATAATTTAGCAGATACTATTTTACCTAAAATATCTACTAATATAAATGCGAATGAAATAATATCATTAATTCCACAATTAGCTACTTATAATATAACTGAAAGTAAGGGATGGCCATATCAAATAAGAGGCATAACATTAGACAGATGGTATGGTGTACCTGTAAACCTAGAAGCAAATGTAAAAGAATTACACAAAGATTTATTCAGTGATGAAAATTACGAACCATCAAATAAAGTAAAAGAAATAACACAAAAGATAATTAATAAGACTGGATATAGATAAATATATAATATTAGGATTTTACATAATATATATTGATTTTTTATAAAAAATGCTGTATAATAAAGAATATGAGTGATATAAAAATAGATTATGTCGCCTTAATAATTAAGAAACAAAGGAGAATTAAAATGAATATTAATTTTATAGAAAATAATATTGTTATAGATAATGATATTCTTAACATTCCAATTAAAGAAAAAGATGTGGCATTAAATAAATATCAAGTAATAAAAAGAGTTATGGATATAATATTATCATTAATAGGTCTAATATTAGTATCTCCAATATTTTTATTTATTGCTTGTGCGATAAAAATAGACTCAAAAGGACCAGTCTTCTTTATGCACGAAAGACTTGGAAAAGATGGAAAAAAATTTAAAATGTATAAATTTAGAACAATGGTAGATAATGCGGAAAACTTAATAAAAGATTTTAATCCAGAGCAATTAAAAGAATTTAAGGAAAATTTTAAATTAGAAAATGATCCTAGAATAACAAAAGTAGGTAAATTTTTAAGAAAGACAAGCTTAGATGAATTACCACAAATATTAAATGTATTACAAGGAGAATTGTCACTAATTGGACCAAGACCAATTATTAGTGAAGAACTTGAAAAATATGGAGAAGATAAAGAAAAATTTTTAAGCATTAAACCAGGACTTACAGGAAATTGGGCTGCAAATGGAAGAAGCTGTACTTCATATGAACAAAGAATGAAAATGGAACTTTACTATGTTGACAATATGTCTTTAAAATTAGATATAGAAATATTTTTTAAAACAATAATTCGAGTTTTAAAAAGAGAGGGTGCTATGTAAACATATGGATATAGATATAATATGCCCATTGTACAATGCTGAACAATATATAGAAAAATTACATAAATCATTAATTAAGCAGAAGAACGTTAAAATAAATAAGTATAGATATGTTGTTACTAAAGGAAAAGATAATACAGAACAAAAACTAAAAGAGCTCAACTTAGAATATAAATTAATAAATTTAAAAGATTTTTCTCATTCATTAACGAGAGAAGAACAAGCACTGGAAAGTAATGCAGATATATTAGTATTTATTACACAAGATGTAATAATAGAAGATGAATACTGGTTATATAATTTAGTATGCAATATAGAAAAAGATGAATGTGAAGCATGTTATAGTAAACAGATATGTAAAAATAACACAATTGAAAAATATACTAGAGAAAAGAATTACCCAGAAAATTCATTTGTTGTAAGCAAAAAAGATATAAATAATTTAGGATTAAGGACATTCTTTTTTTCTGATGCTGCATCAGCAATTAAAAGGGATGTCTTTGTTAAGTTAAATGGATATGATGGAAAGAAATTAATAATAAATGAAGATACGTATATTGCATATAAATTAATTATGAATGGATATAGGATTAAATATTGTGCAGAATCTAAAGTTATACATTCACATAAATTTACTTTGAAACAAATATATAAAAGATATTATGATACAGGGAAATTTTTTAAGCAAAATAAATATTTAGACAAGTATAAAACGAATAAAACAGGAGGAAATTTAGCATTATATATATTAAAAAGAGCAATACAAGATAAGAATATAAAAGTATTAATACAATTTATACCAAATATGATAGCTAGATTTTTAGGAATGAAAGTAGGTAAATATTTTGGAAAATAATAATAAAATAGATTTTGTTATTTTATGGGTAGATGGAAATGATCCAAAATGGCAAGAAGAGAAAAATAAATATAGAGTAAATGACAATGCAGATGCTTCTTTATATAGATATAGAGATTGGGATTTATTACAATATTGGTTTAGAGGAGTTGAAAAATTTGCACCATGGGTAAATAAAATTCATTTTGTTACATGGGGACATATACCATCTTGGCTAAATACATCTAATTCTAAGTTAAATATAGTAAAACATAAAGACTTTATACCAGAAAAATATTTACCAACTTTTAGTTCAAATTCAATTGAAAATAATTTGCATAGAATAAAAGGATTATCAGAAAATTTCGTATATTTTAATGATGATGTGTATTTAATAAAAAAGTCAAAACCTACACATTTTTTTAAAAAAGGTATTCCATGTGATACTATTGGATTAAATGTTCATTGCCCCAAAAAAAGTTTGATAAATCAATATTTTCCTATTAATGATGTTAATATTATAAATGAACATTTTGATTTCAAAAAATCGTTTAAAGAAAATATTTTTAAATGGTTAAATATAAAAAATGGAACTATTAATTTTAGAACATTAGCTTTAATTGGATGTCCAAGATTTCCTGGTTTTTGGCAACAGCATATATCAAGTTCTTATAATAAAAGTACTTTTGAAAAAGTTTGGGAGGAAGAGAAAGAAATACTTGATAATACATGTATGCATAAATTTAGAGAAATAACAGATGTTAACCAATGGTTATTTAAAGAATGGCAAATTGCAAGTGGAAATGTTGTAGTCAGAAGAAAAAAATTTGGTAAATCATTTTATATAGATAGAGATGGTATACAAAAAACAAGAGATAACATATTAAAAACTATAACAAAACAAAAATGTAACATAGTTGCAATAAATGATGGACCTATGTCAGATGAAGAATATGATAAATTAATATTTGATTTAAAAAAAGCATTTGAGAGTATACTGCCTAACAAAAGTAAATTTGAAATATAATATTAGGAAAGGAAAATAATAATGGATAAATTAAAAATAAAGAAAAATGATATTATCAAATTTTTTATGTATTTTATTCTTATATTTCCTTTTTTTAGAATCACTTTTTTAACTGTAACTTTTCCTACTATAGAAAAATTTTATAAAATTTTACAAATTATTGATTGTGCAATAATAATTTTATTAATAATAAAAGGTTTTAGATATTCAAAAATAATTAATTATATTGTTATATATTTTTTTGTTTTAGTTTTTTCAACCTTATTAAATAGTGCAGACATCTCAGGAAGTATTTTTTTATCAATTAAAACTATAGTGTTGTGTTTTATAATTGATTATGGAATAAAAAAAGATACAAAAGTATTTCTAAATTCTTTTGAATTCTTTTTATCAATTTTAGTATATTTAAATTTTTTAACAATTATTATTTTTAAAAATGGAATGTATGTTAATGAAGTAGCAGGGTATACTGAAAACTGGTTACTTGGTTATAGAAATTTACATATATTGTATATATTACCAGCAATAATGATTAGCTTTATTAATTCATATTTTTGTAAAGAAAAGTTATCATTTAGAAATTATATTTTATTAATTGTATCATTTATCTCATTATATATTACAAGAAGCAGTACTTCATTGATAGGAATATTCTTTATTATAACTTTTATAATACTTAACAAAATTATAAAGAAAAGCAAAAACTTGACAAAAATTTTAAATATTAGAACTTATTTTATTACATATATAGTTTTATTTTTCTCAGTAGTAATATTTAGAATACAAAATTTATTTAAATTTTTAATTGTTGATATTTTAAAAAAAGATTTAACATTTACAGGAAGAACATATATATGGGATTATGTTATAGAATTTATTAAAGAAAAAAAAGTATTTGGTTATGGAATTGAAGATAGTATGTTAAGGTTAAGAAAAACTAACTATTGGCTTAGTACTCACGCGCATGATCAGATATTAGAAATAATATATAAAACTGGATTTGTTGGGATACTAGTATATATTATTTTAATGATAAAATCATTTAAAGAAATTTATAAATATAAGAACAATATTATTGCTAAATTTATATCTATTGTTATATTTTCATATTTGATTATGATGTTAACAGAATTTTATTCATTAGATATGTGTATGTTCTTATTTGTAATATGTTTTAATATTAAATATTTAGTAAAGGATTATTAAAAGTGAATAAATTAATTAGTATAATAGTACCTATATACAACTCTGAAAAGTATTTAAAAAGAAGCATTTCTTCTATTTTATGCCAAACATATAAAAATATAGAAGTTTTATTAATAAATGATGGTTCAACTGATAACTCTATTAAAATATGTCAAGAATTTAGTAGAATTGACAACAGAATAAAAATTATAGATAAAAAAAATTCTGGAGTTTCTAACACAAGAAATAAAGGAATTGAATTGTCAACTGGAGAGCTTATAATGTTTGTAGATAGTGACGATTTTATAGAAAAAGACTATATTGAAAAAATGTATTATAAATTAGAAAATTTAAATTTAGATACCATAGTATCTGGTATGCAATTTTGTGACAACAAAGAAAAGATAATAAGAAAAGAATTATATACAACAAATACAAAAGAATTAAAATTTGATAATCTTTACAAAGATATTATTAACACACTTTATTTTTGCTCAGCGTGTAAAACTTTATTTAAAAAATCTGTTATTATTGAAAATGATATTAAATTTAATGAGAAATTTAATTATGGTGAAGATTTATTATTTTCATTTACATTATTAAAAAATAGTAAAAAAATAGGATATTTAAGTAATTGCGGTTATTATTATCGTCAAAATTCAGATAGTAGTACACATGAAAATAATCTAGAGTCAATAGAAAAATATTTTGATGATAATATTATATTATTTAATATGTTAAAACAATATATAAAAGATGACGAAACATTAATAGCTAATAGACTTTTTACCAAATTGAATATAACATTAACTAAAATTATACAAAACAAGAATATTAGATATAAAGAATTTGTTGTAATGGCAAAGAAATATCTAGAAAAATATAAAGAAAATGAAGATATAAATAAAGTTAATTTAAAAATAATTAATTATGAAACTAGGTTAAATATTATTCTAGTAAGATTATTAAAAAATAATTACTTGTTTTTATATTATATGTTAGTAAAACTAATGTATTTTGCTAAAAATATATTAAGAAGGTAGAGAAAAATATGCGTATAGAGAACTCATTAAAAAACATAATAACATCATTAAGTTCAAATATTATAACTATTGTTATTGGTTTAATTGCTCAAGCATTGTTTATAAAAATATTGGGTAGTGAGTATTTAGGATTAAATAGTTTATTTTCTAATATAATATCAATGCTTGCAATTGTAGAAATGGGTATTGGAAGTGCAATTATTTATAATTTATACAAACCAATAGTCGAAAATGATGAAGAAAAAATAAAATCTCTTATGAAATTTTATAAAAAGAGTTATAGAATAATAGGATTAATTGTTTGTATAATAGGATTATTAATTATTCCGTTTTTAAAAATAATTGTAGATATTGATAATATAACTATAAATATTAATAGTTATGTAGTATATTTATTATTTTTAATAGAAACTATATGTTCTTATTTTTTATCATATAAAAGAAGTATATTATATGCTAATCAAAAAAATTATATAGTAAATATTATCCATATTATATATACAATAATTTTAAATAGTTTACAAATAATAATTTTGTATTTTACTAAAAATTATTATTTGTATTTAATTATCAAAATCATTATGAGAATAATAGAAAATATTGCTATAACTTATATATCTAATAGAATTTATAAATATTTGATAGACAAGGATATAAAGCCACTAAATAAAGAAATAGAAAAAGATATTTTTACTAAA
Organism: uncultured Clostridium sp.; assembly: GCA_964608075.1. Classification (GTDB taxonomy): domain Bacteria; phylum Bacillota; class Clostridia; order TANB77; family CAG-508; genus CAG-269. The sequence goes on from CAZSMG010000015.1 coordinate 18,319, forward strand.
GTAAAAGCATTATTTTTCCATAAAATTGGTTCATTTATTATATTAGGAACTGATAATATTATAATTTCAAAATTTTTAGGTTTGACAATGGTAGGACTATATTCAAACTATTATTTAATTATTAATTCAGTTCAAACAATATTTAACCAAATAATTCAATCAACAACTTCAAGTGTTGGAAATATGTTAGTAACTGAGTCGAAAGAAAAACAATTTTATATTTATAAAAAGATAAGATTTATGAATTTCTGGATATCAACTTTTACAAGTATAGCACTTTTAGTAATAATGGAAAGTTTTATTACTATTTGGATTGGCAAAGAATATATTTTACCAAATGTCGTATTAGTTATTTTAGTAATTAATTATTATTTAAGTAGTTCAAGAGCTACTTTTAGTGTTTTTAAAGAAGCAGCAGGAATTTATTATGAAGATAGGTTTGTACCACTTATAGAATCGGCTATTAATATTATTTCGTCAATTATATTAGTACAAAAATTTGGATTAGCTGGTGTATTTTTGGGAACCATTATAAGTGGACTAATTTTATGGTGTTTTAGCTATCCAAAGTTTATTTATAAAAAGATATTTGGAGGAAAATATATTAATTATATAAAAGAAAATTTAGGATATTTAATATTATTTTTAGTAATTATGATTTTTACATATTATATTTCCTTAATAATAAATTTTAATAATATGTGGTTAGAATTCTTTTCAAATATTGTAGTTGCTATAATTATTCCAAATATTATATTATCGATTATTTTCTTAAAAACAGATAATTTACAATACTTTATAAAAATGATTAAAAATATAATTTATAACAATAAATAATTAAATAATATAATGATTATGCCATTGACAATTAATAATATTAATAGTAAATTATTATATATAGACAAAAGAAAATAAAAAGGAGCTAAACTATGGAAGAATTAGATTTTAAAGAAATTTTTAGTATATTTTGGAACAGAAAACTTCAAATAATTTTAGTAACTTTAATATTTGCTACAATTCGGTGCAATATATACTATGACACTTGTAAAACCTAAATATACATCTTTTACAAAATTAGTTTTAGTACAAGCAGAAAGCACTAAAGAAAGTAAACAAGCGAGTGAGTCTATAACTACAACAGATATAACATTAAACTCTAAGCTTGTATCAACATATACTGATGTAATAAAGAGTAAAAGTGTATTAAGACAAGTTATATCAAATTTAGATATAAACCCTGATTTAGAAGAAAAAATAAGAAAAAATATAAAGGTAAAATCTGTGTCTGGTGCTGAAATAATAGAAATATATGTTACAGATGAAGATGCTGAATTGTCAGCAAATCTAGCTAACGAAATTACTAAAGTTTTTATAGATAAAGTTTCAGACATGTATAAGCTTAATAATGTTTATGTATTGGATGGAGCAGAAGTATCAATTGAACCTTCTAATATAAACCATATCAAAGATATAATTATTTTTTCTTTTATTGGAGTATTTTGTGCGTTTGTATTTGTATTTATTGCAAACCTATTAGATACTACAGTAAAAACATCAGAAGATATAGAGAAAAAACTAAAAATACCAGTTTTAGCATCTATACCAAAATATGATTCTAAATAAAGGAGAAAAGTAATTATGAAGAATGAATTAATAACATATGAGAACCAAAAATCACCAGTATCAGAAATGTTTAGAACTTTAAGAACGAACATACAATTTATGAATGCTGATGAAGGAATAGAAACAATATTAATTACAAGTACTTTACCTGGAGAAGGAAAGAGTTGGATAGCATCTAATTTAGCTGTAACTTTTGCTCAAGCTGGGAAAACAGTCATATTGATAGATTCAGATATGAGAAAAGGTAGACAATACAATATATTTGATATACCTCCTAGACCAGGTCTTTCAAATTATTTATCAGGTGTTGTAAATGGAGAAAAAATAAGAAAAGATACTGATATAGAGTTATTTATAAAAAATACGGAAGTTGATAATTTATATGTTATGCCTGCTGGAAATGTTCCTCCAAATCCATCAGAATTATTAGTATCACAAAAAATGAGTAAACTTATTAAAGAACTTAAAACTAGATGTGATGTAATAATATTTGATGGAACACCAAGCTTATTGGTTGCAGATGCAATAATACTTTCAAGATTAGTAGATACTACTTTAATTGTATCAGCTCATAAAGAAACAAAATTAGATAATTTGGATAAAGTTAAAAAAACGATAGAAAATGTTGGAGGAAATATTGCAGGAGTAATATTAAACAAAATACCTATATCAGGGAAAAAATATGAAGACACATATTATTATGGTGGTAATTCTAAAAAAGAATTCGATATACAAAATATTGACCAGATAGAAAAAATAAATAAAGATAAAAAAGACAAAGAAGTACAATTGAAGAAAAAGAATGTAGAAACAACAAAAGCACCTAAATCTCCAAAAAATAAACAAATAACTGATACAACAATTAAAAGAACAATAAAAAATGTAGAAACAGATAATATAGAAGATGAAGAATCTAAAGAAGATAGATCAAGAGACATTTTAGCACAAATAAATAAATACTTAGATAAAAATTAAGGTTGTGATTAAATGATTGATATACATTCACATATATTACCAAATATTGATGATGGAGCAAAAACTATAGAAGAATCTATTGCTTTAATAGAAGAAGCACAAAATGCGGGTTTTACAGATATAATATCGACAAGTCATTATTTAGAAAATTATTATGAAGCAGATAATAAAAAAAGAAGTGAACTTATAGAAGAAATAAAAAGTAATATAAATTCTGAAATTAGAATACATTTAGGTAATGAAATATATATTACAGAAGATATTATTAATCTAATAAAAACAAATAAAGCATCTACATTAGGTAATTCAAATTATGTACTTTTTGAACTACCAATGAATAGTAATGTTTTATATTTAAAAGAAGTAATATTTAGATTAATTGAAAATGATTATATTCCAATAATAGCACATCCAGAAAGATATTTATATGTGCAAAAAGACCCCAATATGTTAATTGAATTAATAGAAATGGGAGTTCTATTTCAAGCAAATTATGCAAGTATTGAAGGATATTATGGAAAACATGCACAAAAAACAGTAAAATTATTACTTAAAAATGATATGATACATTTTTTAGGGACAGATGTGCATAGAAAAAATACAATATACAAAATGATGACTATAATACTAAGTAGGTTAGAAAAATTAATTGGAAAAGAAAAATTATATGAACTTACAACCATAAATCCTAAATTCGTACTTGAAAACAAAAAAATAAATGTAAAAAAGCCAAAGGCTATAAAAATAAGTTTATTAAATAAAATATTTAAATAATAGAAGGGAAGATTTAAATTGAGAAAATATTTTGGAACAGATGGAATAAGAAGAATTGCAAATACTGAACTTTCACCAGAGTTAGTATATAAAGTTGCAAAAGCAGGTGCATATGTACTTTCAAAACATACAGATCATTCACCTACAATTTTAATAGGAAGAGATACAAGAATATCAGGAACTCTTATTGAAAGTGCTATGGTAGCAGGTTTTTTAAGCTATGGTGCAAATGTTAAATTACTTGGAGTAATACCAACACCAGCAGTAGCATATCTAACTAGAAAGTTAAATGCAGATGCAAGTGTTGTAATATCTGCATCACATAATACTTATGAATTTAATGGGATAAAATACTTTAGTAATAAAGGTATGAAAATATCTGATGAACTAGAAGAAGAAATAGAAGAAATAATGGAATCAGGAAAGCTTGAAGAATTAACAGCTGTAAATGATAAAATAGGGGTTTCAGAGATAAGAGAAGATTTGCTTGATGAATATGTGTATTTCTTTAGAAAAAACTTTGATGATGAAATAGAAAAATATAATCGCAATGATTTTGTTGTAGGATTAGATGTTGCAAATGGTGCTACATATAGTGCTGCAGAAAAAGTATTTAAAAGTCTTGGAATAAAATATAAAATAATGAGCAATCAACCAGATGGAATAAATATTAATCAAAATTGTGGATCAACACACTTAGAAGAATTAAAAAAATATGTAAAAGAAAACAATTTAAGTTTAGGAATAGCTTATGATGGTGACGGAGATAGATGTTTAGCAATTGACGAAAATGGAAGTGAAATAGATGGAGATAAAATTTTAGCAATTATAGCTAAATCTTTAAAAGAAGAAGGAAAATTAAAAAATGATGCAATTGTAGCAACTGTTATGAGTAATTTAGGACTAAATAAATATTGCAATGAAAACAACTTAAATCTAGTTCAAACAAAAGTTGGAGATAGATATGTATTAGAAGAAATGTTAAAAAATGGATATAACTTAGGTGGAGAACAATCAG
>CAZSMG010000016.1:0-18895 GCA_964608075.1 uncultured Clostridium sp.
ATTCCCATCATTACTCTAAATGGCATACAAAATGGTGATGATATTGGAAACATTGCTGCAAATACATTTAAATCACTTGTAGGATTCATCATTGTAAAATATGATAAATAAAATCCTATAACTGCAAGTATAGCAACAGGTCCATTTGCTGATTGTATATCTTCTGGTTTGCTTACTGTTGAGCCTGTTAATGCATATAATAATGCATATGCTAAATAACCTAATAAGAAGTACACTATTGTTACAATTGCCAAATATGGTGTAATTTTAGATACATCTAAAATGTTATCAATTAATCCTGGCTCTAAAAATGATTTTGCACAAATTATAGCAATTACTACAAATAAACATACTTGTAATAAGCCTACTATACCTATTCCAATTGTTTTTCCAAGTACTAGTGTCCTAGGTTTTGTATATGTTACTAATGATTCCATTATTTTTGATGTTTTTTCTGTTGTTATTGAACTTGATACTTGATATGCACAAAAATAAATTGCATAAAATAGTACAAGTGATAAAAGCATAATTGCAAATACATTTCCACTTACTTCTTTTTCTTCTGTTTGTTCTAAAGAAAAGTCAAAATTTGGTGTAAGTGTTTGCAATTGTTCTACTGTTAATCCTAATTTTGATATTTGTAAATTAGAATATAATGAAGTTAAAGCATTTACACATCCTTCTGGTACACCATCCATCATAGTTGTATTTTCTACTATATATGATATTTTTATTTTCTCATTTTCTGGATTTATAATTATTGCTTCATCAATTTCTTCTTTTTGTATTTTCTGTTTTATATCTTCAAATTTTAAATCTTCATTTGTTATTTCCAATTTATAACCTAAATCCATATTATTTAAGTTTTCTAGTGTTCCTTCAAATACATTTTTATTGTCTACTATTAATAATTTCTCTTCTATATTATCATCACCTTGAAATGATTTTATTATATTTGGAACATTAAATCCAATAACTATTATCGCTAAAATAATTAATGTTGATATTATAAAAGATTTTCTTTTTACCATATCTTTTATTGTAAATTCTATTACTGTTAGTAAATCTTTCATTCTACTCACCCACCTTTTCTATAAATATGTCGTTTAATGTTGGTTTTTTAATTTCAAATTTTGTTACTTCTATATTATTTTGTACTAAATCATTTAAAAGTTTGTGAGCTTTTTGTTCATCATCAATTTTAATTAAATAATCATTATTTTTTTCTATTTCAATTTCTAAATTTAATTTTTGTATATATTCTTTTATATCTTTGTTTGTATTTATTTCTAATCTATTAGCCTTATATGTATCTTTTATTTCTTTTAAGTTTCCTTTTAATATTGTTTTTCCTTTGTTTAAAATTAATATATCACTACAAAATTCTTCTATTACTGACATTTGATGTGCAGACATAATAACATATTTTCCTTTTTGTACTAAGCCTATTATAATGTTTTTTAATATTTCTGTATTAACTGGATCTAGTCCACTAAAAGGCTCGTCTAGTACTACTAATTCTGGGTCATGAATTATTGCTGTCATAAATTGTATTTTCTGTTGATTTCCTTTTGATAATTTTTCTGCTGGCATATCTAAATATTCTTCTACTTTTAACTCTTTTGACCATTTATTTATTGAGTTATCTGCATCTTCTTTTTTCATTCCTTTTAATTTTGCAAAATACATTAATTGGTCATATATTTTTGTTTTTGGATATACTCCTCTTTCCTCTGGTAAATACCCAAAGTTTACATGTTTTCTTTCTACTTTTTTTCCATTCCATGTAATTTCTCCGCTATCTTTTTTTATAATTCCAAGTAACATTCTAATTGTTGTTGTTTTACCTGCTCCGTTTGTTCCAAGTAAACCATATACACCAGGGTTTTCTATTTCAAATGAAATATTATCTACTGCAAGTTTTCCAGTAAAGGCTTTACTAACATTTTCTAACTTTAATCCCATCTTATTTTCTCCTATTACATTTTTTAATTATATTAGCACATATTATTTTATTTATCAATATATTTCATCTTAAACTTAAATAAAGATATTAAATGAAAATATGAAGCTTCTCATAATTGTATAGAATTATTAAACATTATAATTTATAAATTGCTGTTTTTTGACTATTATGTCAATCTATGATATAATTCTTTTGTAACACAATATGTTTAAAAAACGAAAGGAGGCATTATTATGCCAAAATTGTTAGCAACAAAACTTCATGATTCTCTTTGTCCAAGATGTAACAATCGGTGCCGCATGGGTTCAATATGTCTTTTTGAACATGAGCCAAAGGATGAAACGGTATGGGATAATAACCCTGCTAACAGTTATTTTCTTGATTTGGCTAAAAAAGCTGAAGAAATTATGGCTGAAACAAAAATTACAGAAGAAGACTTTATTAACTATGCTACATCTTATTCTTTCAGTGAAGATGTTCCTAGTGAGATACTTTCTTCTATGACCAAACACGGCTTTATTAGTTAGTCAATTACATAGGCAGGATATTAATTTATCTGCCTATGTTTTTTATATTTAATAACCATTGTTGAATTCCAAGCTATTTTATGGCATAATATATAGAGTTTAAATTTTAGGAGATAAAAATGAAACAAGCTTATTTAAATAAATTAGAATATAATAAAATATTAGAAATACTATCAACATATTGTAAAACATATATAGGTAAAGAAATTGTGGAAAATCTATTACCATCTAATAATAAAGAAGAAGTAAAAAATTTATTAGAAGAAACTAATCAAGCAGTTAATTTAACATATAGAATTTCTACACCCCCTATATCTGAAATATCAAATATAGATGAAAGTTTAATAATACTAAATGATTATGGGACTTTATCTATTAAATCAATTTTAGATATTGCTAAAATTTTAAAAATATCACAAGAACTAAAAGACTATTTTTACACAGACACTATAGATACATTATCTTTTTCATCACTTAATAAATACTTTTCTAGGTTATATACAAATAAAAACATTGTAGATAAAATATTTAAAATTATAATTGATGAAAATACTATTTCTGATGATGCATCTAGTAATTTAAAAACTATAAGAAAAAAACAAAGGAATTTAGAACAAGATATTAAAGATAAACTTAACTCTTTTATACATTCATCAAATTATTCTAAATATGTTCAAGAAAATATAATAACAATTAGAAATGATAGATATGTTATTCCTATTAAAGAAGAATACAGAAGTATGATTAAAGGATTTATTCATGATGTATCAAGTAGTGGCTCTACAATATTTATAGAACCCATCTCAATATTTGAATTAAATAATAAAGTTAATAATCTAAGACTTGAAGAACATATAGAAATTGAAAAAATATTAAAAGAACTTTCTTTATTGCTTTGTCCATATACAAATGAACTTAAACAAAATGTACAAATAATTGGATATATTGACTTTATTTTTGCTAAATCAAGTTATTCAAAAGATATTAATGGAATAACACCCCTTATATCAGATAAAAAAGAAATTAATTTAGTAAATGCTAGACATCCTTTAATTGATAAAAATCAAGTTGTACCTATTTCTTTAAATCTTGGAAAAGAATTTTTAAGTTTAGTTATAACAGGTCCTAACACTGGTGGAAAGACTGTTACATTAAAAACTATAGGTCTACTCATTTGTATGGCTTGTAGTGGAATAAATATACCAGCTGATGAAAAATCTAGCATTTATGTATTTGATGAAATCTATGCGGATATCGGTGATGATCAAAATATATCCGAATCACTTAGTACCTTTTCTTCACATATGGTAAATATAGTTGATATTGTAAATAACTCTACTCCAAATAGTTTAATATTATTAGATGAATTAGGCTCTGGAACAGACCCTTTAGAAGGTGCTAATTTAGCAATAAGTATTTTAGATTATTTTAAAAATAAAAACACATTAACAATATCTACTACTCATTATCAAGAGTTAAAAGAATATGCTTTAGTTACAAAAAATATAGAAAATGCAAGTGTTCAATTTGATTTAGAAAATTTAAAACCAACATATAAACTTTTAATTGGTGTTCCTGGTAAAAGTAATGCTTTTGAAATAAGTAAAAAATTAGGTTTAAAGCCAGATATAATAGAAAATGCTAAATCTATGTTAGATAGTAATGATATAAATATTGAAGAATTATTAAAAAATATATATGATAATAAAGCAAAAATCGAATTAGAAAAACAAGAAATAGAAAAAAATTTAGAAAAAAGTAAATTATTAAAAGCTAATTTAGAAAAAGACAATAGTAGTTTAGAAAAACAAAAAATTGATTTAATTAATAATGCTAAAATTGAAGCTAGAAATATACTTTTAAATGCTAAAGATGAAGCAAATGAAATCATAAAGCAAATATCTAATTCTAATGATATTAAACTTAATAACAATTTAAGAAATAAGTTAAATGATAAAATTAATAATATTGCTTTAGATAGTACTTTAGAAAATACTAAAATATCTTCTCTTGATGAATCTGATATCAAACCAAATACTGAAGTTTTTGTTACTACATTAAAACAAAATGGAACTATACTTTCAAACATATCTAAATCTAATGAAGTAATTGTTCAAATTGGTAGTATTAAAATGAATATTCCTATAAAATATTTAGAAAGGGCAAAACAAGTAAATATTAATAATCAAACAAATAAAAATTACACAAGTATTTCTAAAACAAGAACAGCTAAAACAGAAATAAACGTAATAGGTTATACAGTAGAAGAAGCAACATTTGTAGTTGATAAATTTTTAGATGATTGTAGTTTAGCAAAAATTAAAACAGCAAGAATTGTACATGGTAAAGGTACTGGAAAATTAAAAAATGGTATACATGAATTTTTAAAAAAACATCCACATGTTTTATCTTATAGACTGGGAACTTTTGGTGAAGGTGAAATGGGTGTAACTATTGTAGAAATTAAATAAATCTATTTAATTTCTACATAGTTTCCTTGGCATGCTTTTTTAAGTCTATCCATTATAGCAATACCTATACCCTTTTCTTCTACTCCCTCTATTATTAGTATATCTGCTTTTATAGTATCTGCTTTTCTTAAAACTTTAAATATTTGTTTTGAAATCTCTTCTAAATTTAATTTAGAGCCTATATCAATTATATTTTCTATATTATATCTTTTTATATTTTCTGTTGTAGACAATATTACTGGTTTAGTACAATTGCTAGCTATCTCATTTACTTTATCAATCATTTTTTCATTATCTTTGCCATACACTAAAATACATTTACAATTCGGTATATAATGTGCTATATCTTGACTTGGAATCAAATTACTTTTTTGCTCATAATCTTTTATAACATTAGAACTAATTTTACTAATCTCTTCAGATGTTATTGTTCCTGGTCTTAATATATGTATAGTATCATCTATAACTTCTACTATTGTAGATTCTAGACCTATTTCACTTTCTCCATCATCTATTATATAATAGGCATCTTTTAAAAAATCTAATTTTATATCATTAAAATTTGTTCCACTTGGTTTTCCAGATATATTTGCACTAGGTGCTGCTATAGGAACCATTGCTTGATTTATTATTTCTAATGCTATTTTATTATCTGGTATTCTTACTCCTACTTTATTACTATTTGCAGTTACAATATCTGGAATAATTTGTTTTTTATTTAAAATAATTGTAAATGGTCCTGGAAAAAATTCTTCCATTAATTTATATTCTAAGTCACTTATATTTTCTGCTATGGTTTCTATCATTTCTATACTGCTTACCAATAAATTTATAGGATTTTTATAATCTCTTTTTTTAATATCATATAGTCTTTTAACAGCCTTACTATCTAGTCCATTTGTTCCAATTGCATATACTGTATCTGTTGGAAATATAACTATTTCTCCATCTTTAATTAATTTTCCTACTTTACTTAAATTACTTGATTTGTTTAAATATTTATACATGTTAACCTCTTAAAAATATATCCCTAAAAATAGGGATACTATTTATTTTAAATTTATTATAATTTCTTTTTCAGTTTCTAACTTTATTTTACTATATTTAACTCCACATTCATCTAAAAGTCTTCTTGATGCAATATTATTTTCATCATTAGCATGCTTATCTGACAGATATATTACTTCTTTTATTCCTGATTGTATAATAGCTTTAGCACATTCATTACAAGGAAATAAATCTACATATATTTTTGCACTTTCTAAATCTTTTTTACTTCCTCTATAATTTAATATTGCATTTAGTTCGGCATGACAAACATATGGATATTTAGTATTTAAATTATCTCCTTCTTTTCCCCATGGAAAGTTTTCATCATTAAAACCATTTGGTGCACCATTATATCCTATTGATAAAATTCTATTATCATTACTTACAATACATGCTCCTACTTGTGTTGACGGATCCTTGCTTCTCATTGCTGATAATCTTGCAACAGACATAAAATACTCATCCCAACTAATATAATCTTCTCTTTTTTGGTTTTTATCCATATGTAAAACCTCCCTTTTTGTAGAATTATATCACATTTCTAAATAGTGTCAAGATTTTACATTTTATAATATTTATTAATGTTTACATATTATGTGAATTATGCTATAATTTATTTGTAACAAATTGTTTTATGCATAAAGGAGGTTTTTATGTCAGATTTTAGAGTTGAACTTACAATCACTAACACAGAAGACTCACGTAAGAAAATTTCATCAGGAATCACTGTTGGAGAAGAAAATGCAGAGAAAATATATGATACCTTTGCAAAACTTGCAGGAATGATTCCAGTTTTTACTTTTGATGAAATACGTTAACCTCATAATTCCCAGCATTCTTTTTGCTGGGAATTATCTTATAATTTAAATATTTATTTCTAATATTACACAATATACATTATCTCGTTATTCGGAAAGTATTTTTTCATATTTTCTCTAAAAAATTTTTCTCCATCTTCTCTAATTTCTATTTTATACATATATTTTCCTTTGCCTCTTCCTGTCATTAATTCTTTGTTATAAAGGTTTATAGCATTTGGAAATGCTTCTTCATTTATTTTAGTATGAACAAAACTATATGTCATAAAAATAATTTCAAAAAATACATCTTTTTTTACTTTTTCAGATAAATCATTACTTAATCTTTGTATTAATTCTAAGTATAAATTTTTCCAATTTTCTACCATTATAACAGGTGCTATTAATATTCCTATTTTATATCCCGCTTCTTTTAACTTGTTTATCGCCTCTATTCTACCCTTAAGTCTTGATGTACCAAATTCTACTTTATTTATTATTTCTTCAGGATTTAAACTAACTCTAACAATCACTTTTCCATTATGATTTAAATCTAATATATCATCTACCATATCAAATTTTGTTGGAAATGTTAAAAGTCCTTTTTTAGTATTAGCAAAATTTTCTATTGTCCATTTTAAATTATCTGTAATTGTGTTTTCTAATACTAAATCACTATTACTACCTATTTCAAAAGTTAATTCTTTTTCCGATTTTTCTGAAGTTTTTATTATCTTTTCTAACATTTGTTCTCTATTTACAAATAATCTTAAATATGCACATTTATTATAATTACATACTAAATAACAGTACATACACATTGCTGTACAACCAGATGACGTATATGGTACTAAATAATCTGAAGTTTTATGATTTTCTACAAACTTATGAGTTTTACGTATTCCTATTATTAAGTTTCTTTTCATGTCTGTAAATTCAGAATTTTGTTTTTTTCTCATTTCTTCTATGTTATTATGGTTTTCAATTATTACTTTTGGTACATCATTATACTTTTCTAGTAATTCTTTTCCAAGCTTATAACTTTCAATAGCTTTTTCATAATAAATTGCTTTTGGTTTAAACATAATTTCCTCCTAAAAATTAGTCTAACCCAAAAGAAAATTTAAATACAAAAAACACACTTCAAAAATGAAATGTGTTTGATTTTATTCTTTTACTTCTATACTATCATAATATAAATTTTCTGGTGCTATATCTTCTCCGTTTTCCCAGCAAATAGTATTTTCCATTACTTTTACTTTTTCGAAATATTGTTTATCTTTTAAATTTTTATAAAATTTTTGATTTATATATTTTTCCATATCAAAAATTTTCTTTTTACCATCTTTAAATTCTATTAATAATTTATATTCTTCTAATACTTTTACTTTTAGTGGATCTGGTACTATATACATATTATCCCCCCTAATAATATATTTACTTTAATGGATCTATTTTAAAATATTCTCCTTGTTCTTGCATTAAAGTCCATAAACTTTCTAGTTCTTCTTTGTGTATACAAATCCATGCTTCTACAAGTTTCTTTTGTTTATATGGTATTACCCCTTCTATAAGTTTGCAATTTAAATCATATACTGCTTCTTGTTCATTATATCGTACATGAATATGTCTTTCATGATGTTTACCTTTATCATTAAAAAACATTTGTATAATAATTCCATAAAATTGTGAAATAATAGGCAATTTATCCTCTCCTTTACTATAACATTTTTATTTTAATTTTTCAATATTTTGGAAAAATAAATGTATGAATTACATTAAAAGAATAAAATTTGATTTATTATATATTTTTGATTATTCTTTGTCAACATTAAAAACACACTTCAAATGAAATGTGTTTTTTTATTAATCAATTCTTTCATATGTTACATATTCATAATCAAATGGATTTTTTTCGTCTTTTAACCCTTTTTCTCTTTTTGTAACTTTCCATTCTTCTTGTTTAATTTCTGGAAAAGATACATCTCCTTCAAAATCTTTATTTATTTCTGTGATATACATTTTCGTACAATATGGCATAAGTAATCTATACATTGTTGCACCACCTATTACAAAATGTTCTTCTTCATCTTTTATATATTTATCTAACATGGATATATCTTCTAATATCTCAACATTTTCATCATCTATTTCCATATTAGCATCATTGCATAATATAACATGATGTCTATTAGGTAACACTCTACCTAATGATTCAAAAGTTTTTCTTCCCATTATTATTGTATGTCCTGTTGTTATTTGCTTAAATCTTTTTAAATCTTCTGGTAAGTGCCAAATTAGTTGATTATCTTTTCCTATTATATTGTTTTTTGCTTTTGCTACTATTAAACTTAACATTTTATTCCTCCTAATTTATATAGCTACTGGTATTTTTCCTAATTTTATATCTTTATTATAATCATATCCTTGTATTTCAAAATCTTCTACTTTAAAATCATAAAAATCTTTAGTTGGATTATTTATTACTAATTTTGGACAAACATCCATAGGCTCTGCTCCGATTAATTTTTCTATTAAAGGAATATGTCTATCATATATATGACAATCACCTATATTATGTGTTAGTGTTCCAACCTCTAATCCTGCAACTTGTGCAAACATACATTGAAGTGCTGCATATTGCATTGTATTCCATCCATTTGCAGCAAGCATATCTTGTGAACGTTGATTTAATATTAAATGTAACTTTCCTTCCTTTACAAGCCATTGTGTTCCATATGCACATGGCTCTAAATTCATATCTTTTAATTCTTCATGATTAAATATATTTGTCATTATTCTACGGCTTGCTGGATCATTATTTAATAAATATAATACATAATCAACTTGATCCATTTCCTTTATTCCATCTTTTGTTTTAAATTTATATTTTTTAGCTAATTGATAACCATATGCTTTTCCAATAGAACCACTTTCATCTGCCCATTGATCCCATATATGTGAATTTAGATCATTCACATTATTAGATTTTTTTTGGAATATCCATAAAATTTCATCAATAGCTCTTTTTACTGTTCCTGAATTATTTCTAAGTGTTATCATAGGAAATTCTTTTCCTACATCATATTTATTTGTAACACCCACTATAGAAATATAATTTGCTTCTTCTCCATCCTCCCATCTAGTTCTAACTCCTGTTCCTTTAGATGAATAACCATTTTCTAATATTTCTCTGCAAGTATCTATAAAACTTCTATCTGCCTCAGTCATAATAATCCTCCTTTTTCTATTATTGTGTAAAATATATCATAATTAGAAAAAAAAGTATAGTATTTTTAAAAATTTTATGTGACAAGAGGGTCGTCCTTTTTTGTCACATCTATTTATTATAAAGAACAACATATGTGAACATGTGACAAAGAAGGACGACCCTCTTGTCACAAATTCCATTTTGGAACATATTCTTCTTCATGTTCTCCAAGTTCTTGTATATATCCATTTTTGATATCTAATTCGTATAAATAATTTTCTATTTCTTCATATTCTTTTTTAGTTAATTTTCTATTTAATTTTTTTATTTCTTTTGCTTTATATGTTGGAAAGTATTGACCCATAATATTTATATATACTTTTTCATTTATGTTTTCTTTAATCCATTTTAAGACTTCTTTACTATTTTGTATATTATTTGGAAGTACTAAATGCCTTATCATTAATCCTTTTTGAATTATTCCATTTTCATTTAAAATAGGATGCCCTACTTGTCTATACATCTCTTTTATGGCATTAGTTGCAATCTCAAAATAATTATCAACTTTAGAATATTTCTTAGAAATATTATTATCATAGTACTTTAAATCTGGTAGATATACATCAATATATCCATCTAGCATTTTTAAAGTTTCTATTTTTTCGTATCCATTTGTATTATATACAATAGGTAAGTTTAATCCTTTTTCTTTTGCGATTTTAATCGCTTCTATTATCTGATATACATAGCTTGTTGGGGTAACTAAATTAATATTATTTACTCCTTTTGCTTGTAATTTTAAAAATATATCTGCTAGATTTTCAATTGTTATTTCTTTTCCCTGCCCCTTTTGACTTATCTCATAATTTTGACAAAATACACAATTCATATTGCAATTAGAAAAAAATATTGTCCCTGAACCATTTTCTCCACTTATACAAGGTTCTTCAAATTTATGTATAGAATATAAAGCAATTTTTACTTTATTACTTGCTTTGCATCTTCCTATTTGTCCCATATTTCTATTTATTTTACAATTATGCGGACATATTGTGCATCTGTCTAATATATTATTTTCTAACATTTTTTCTCCTTCTTTAATTACTTCTTACTCCATTTATATGAACAAATCTAATATTACTAAAACTATAGCTACTTACTTTTTTATTAAATGAATCAAATGTATGTGATGCTATATATATGTTATCTAAGTCACTTTTTTCTTTATTTACTACTATTAAAGAATGTGTAAATACATTTCCATCAAACGAAAGTTGTATTATATCTCCAATTTCTAAGTTTTCTATATTACTTATTATACCATATGGTCCTACACCTTTGTTATTAATTAAGAAATTGTATAAAAATTCTACCCCTGTCCATGAAGGTGATTTATTGTTTCCATTTATATAATACCATCCATTATTTTTATTATAATTCATTACACTACTTCCTGCAAATATGCATTGTGATATAAAATTTGTACAATCTCCTCCTAAAGAATCATAATTTAAGTATTTTGGATTTCTTTCATATGCCCATTTTTTAGCATATTGGGCTGTTAGTTTTCTATTATACTTTAACTCTTTCATAATACCTCCTGACAAAATATATTAATAATATATTTATTAAGTATAAAAAAGTTAATAATATATAAATGGATATTCCCCAAAAACATAGTTTTTGGGGAATTATAACTAATAAAAATTAGTTATTTTCTTTTGGCAAATTCAATTACTGATTCGCCTTTGGCAAGATTAATACAGAAATGTTCTTTGCCTTTTTCACAATAATGGGTATCTCCCTTGTGATAAATTATTCCGTCACCACAAGCAATCATTCCTTCCAATACTGTATAGGATTCGGAATCTTCTGAATGCATATGTGCACCTATACTGCTTCCTCTTTCCATAAGAATCGTTCCAGATTCATATGTTCCAGTATCACTTTTTGTATCTGTGTACACAATTACTTCTCCAGTCCCTCCTTTTAAGCCGATATGTTCTTTCCGTGTAACCTTACCAGCTGCTACTTCATTTTCTAATATTTCTTTAATCATAAACATTCCTCCTCTTATTGCATATAAATTAGAAAACTATATATAACATACTTAAATTATAGCATATTTGACATAATATTTCAAATAATAAAAGCACTTTAAAGTATTTTATTATTTAACATATTCATTTAATGGTTTGATTTTAAAATCTAAATCTCCCATTTTTTCTGTTGTAATATATCCTGGTTTATCATTTATTACATCTGGAATTCTATTTACTATAGTTGCACAAGTAAGTTCTACAGTTGCTGGTTTTTCAACTATTATTGTTGTAGTTGGTTCTCCTTCCACTGTCCAAATATTTTTATCAAATTCTTCTGGTGCATATACTTTTCCTATACATTCAGATTCTATTGTTATTCCTTCTTTAGTTTCAGTTGTTACAACTGCACTCATTCCTGTTGCATCTCCTGCTTTTATAGTCATATCTAATGTTGAAGAATAAATATCTTCTTTGTATGTTTGTGGTACACATTTTTGTGTTTGTCTTGTTATTGTTAGTCCTAATTTAGAACATAACCACCCATTTACATTCCACATATATGATGGCATATATTCTCCTTTATTTATCAAATCTTGTCTTTCTTCATCCGAAATTCTATCTACTGAAGCAACTTGCTTATCAAATTCTTCTAATGTTAATCCAGCTCCATGTGCCTCAGCTAATGCTATTCCATAATCTTCTACATTATAGCTTGAACTTCCCTTTATTTTTGTTATTTTTTGTGTTGAACCTGATATTGATGATATAAGTTGTCCCCAATAAATATCTTGATATCCTGTTCCTGTAATTGTACAATTATTTTTCTTAGCCATCTCATCTATCTTATTTGTTAATGTTGGATTTGAATTTTGTGGATAAAAAGCTTCTTCACATGTTGATATAGCATTTATTCCAAGTTCTGCACATAACATATATGGTTCTTCAAGTTCTGCAATCAAACTTCTTGTTGTAATAACACATATGTCTGGTTTAGTATCTTGTAATAATTTTCTTGCATCTTTTGCATCTGTAACTAATACTCCTGTTCTTTCACTTTCCATTACATCTCCAATGTCTTTTCCTACTACTTCTGGATTAACATCAATTGCTCCTACAATTTCTATTCCTTTTTCTAGCATATATCTCATTGTATATACACTCATTTTTCCTGTACCATATTGTACAGCTTTAATTTTACGTTCCATATTGAAACCTCCTTTGTATTTATATTCTGCCTTGAAATATTTATTGCTATTCACTTTATATCACAACTTATTAAAAATTACTATAATTTGAAAAAAATCATTTAATTTTATAAATTTATATTTAAAATAAATACATAAAAACAAGCCCTTATTAAAGGACTTATTGTTTGTGTAATTACATATATTATATCTTTAATTTAAGACTTTATTTACTATCATATCTATTTGTCCATCTTTTAAATATATTATTTTATCTGAACTTTCAATAGTTGATTTTCTATGCGCTATTATAATTACTGTACTCTTTTTTGAAATCTTATCAATTATATTTTGTATCATTTTTTCTGTTTGTAAATCTATATTTGAAGTTGGTTCATCAAATATATAGAAATTTGCTTTGTGTAATATAGCTCTTATGAAAGCTATTATTTGTAATTCACCATATGATAATTTTGAAAATTTAATTTTAGTATTTAATCCATCATTTAATTTATTAAATAAATTTTCTACACCCATTTCATGTATTAAATCATTTATTTGATCATCTTTTATATTATCATTACCTAAAGTAATATTATTTCTCACTGTATCTGCAAATATATATGGATTCTGTGATATATAGGAAATATTATCTCTTAAACATTTTGTAGATATTTGAGAAATATCATAATTATCAATTAATATTTTTCCACTTTGTATATCATATAATTTCATTAGCACATTTGTAAGAGTTGTCTTTCCTACACCTGTTCTACCTGCAATTGTAACTTTAGTTCCTTTTTTTATTATAAATGACATATTTTTTAGTATCATTTCTTTGTCATATTTCATTGATACGTTTTGAAATTCAATATCTCCGATTTAGATTTTCTATGTAATTTCCTTTATCTATAATTTCTTCATCCGTTTCGTTTAATAAAACTTTTATTCTTTTATATGAATTTATACATGTTTGTAATTCTTCTAATTGATTACAAATTTCTTCAAGTGGACTTTTGCATTCTTTAGTATAGTATAATACTAAATAGATACTTCCTAGAGATATAGATACATTAATATTTAAAGCATAATATATAATTGCATAAATTCCTATTGCTTGAATAATTGCTATTATCCAATATGGAAAATGATGTATGAATATATACTTTTTTCTTATTTTGAGTTCCGAATAAAATAAATCATTCATTTTATTAATATTTTTATTTTGTAATTTAAAAAGATACGTCAACTTACTTTTATTATATAATTCTGAAAATTCTTTATGCTGTTTATCTCTCTTTTTTAATATTTCATTATCTAATTTACCTAACACTCTAGTAAACTTATATACAATAAATGAAATAAATACTATTGTAATTCCACCAATAACAGCTAAATTAATATTAGCCACAAACATCATTATTATCATAAATACTATATATAAAATATTACTTAAAATTTTATATAAGAATCCAAAAAACAAGTCGAATAAATTGTCTACATCTGAAGTTAATCTAGTATATAATTCGGAAGAATTGTATTTATTAAATGTACTCATTTTGAAATTTAGTATTTTATTAAATAACATCTTTCTTATATCTCTCAAAATTTTACATATTGTTGTATTTATTAAAACATCTCTTACATACTTAAATATTAGTCTAGCTAAATGTATAGATGTATATATAAAAATGAAAAATATTATTATATTTATAATATCTTCTCTTGTAAAATCAATGTCTACAACTTGTTTTACTATATAAGGTGGTAATGCTGATAGAAAATCACAAATTAATAACAATATACCTATAATTATTATTGATTTAATATATTTTTTTATAATTTTTTTCATTACTTAAACACCTACTTTCTCATAGGTATTTAATTCATTATAAAATTTATTTCTTTCAAGCAGTTCTTTATGTGTTCCACTATCGTAAATTTTTCCATCAACTAACAAAAATACTTTATCCATTTTTTCCATCATACTAATTTTATTTGAAATAATTATAAGTATATTATTTCCTATTTGATTTTCAATTTCTTGGGTTACTTTCTTTTCTGTATCAGCATCTAATGCTGATAATGTATCATCAAATATATTTATACTTCTAACATTTAATAGATTTCTTGCAATTTGTATTCTCTGTTTTTGACCTCCAGATATTTTAATTCCATTTTCTCCAATTTTTGTTTCAAAACCATCTTGCATTGTTTCTATATCTTCCAAAATGTTAGCTTTTTTACTTATTTCTTCTATTTTATCATTTGTAGCTTCATTTTCAATATCAATGTTGTTTTTTATCGTATCATCTATAATAATATTTTTTTGCAATGCATATCCAATATTTTCAAAGATACTTTCCCTTGAATATTCATTCATATCAATTCCATTGATAAATACTCTGTTTTTTGGCACTTCATAAAAACCTGCTAAAATATTCATAAGTGTTGTTTTTCCGCTTCCAACTTTACCAACAATTCCAATTTTCTCTCCTTTATTTATTGTCATATTTATATTATCTATTGCTAATTTTCCATTATCTTCATAACTATAGCAAAGATTTTCAATTTCTATTTTATCTACTCTTTCTAATTTTTTACCTTCTTTTTTATAAGTATCTAATCCGAAAAAATAATTAAATCTCCTACTTGCTATCTTAAAATTAGAAATTCCTGTAAGTAATGGTTCTATTGAATTTACAATCTCTGATATAGCAATAGTAATACAAGAAATGTATGCTGTTAATTCTCCTATAGTTAATAATGCTTTATTAATTAGAATCAATCCAACTGCAAACCCTATTGAATAGCATGTTGCATATAAAATATATGATACCATATCCATTTTATAAATTACTGCTCCAACATTAACATCTGATTTATATGTTTCTTCATTAACTTTATCAAATTTCTCTTTTTGGTTTTCTTGTTCATTATATAATTTTATTAAACTAAATCCAGAAGTGTTTTGTTCTATATTCTTTGATAAATCTATATATACTTTTCTTTCAGTTTCAAGTATCTCTCCTTGCTCTTTATAAAGTTTATATAAAAAGCATATTGCAATTGGAAAAATTGGTAATATCGCTAGCATCAAAATTATATTAAAATCTTTTCCTATCACAATCAAACCAATAATAGGTGCTATGATTAATTTTGTAGAATAAAAAAATGCATTTCCAAAAAATTTTTTTATAGATAATAATTCTTTTGATAAATAAGCAAGAAACACACCTTTATCTTCTTTATCATAATACTCTGGTTTTACTGATTGTAAATGCTCTATTACTTTACTTCTTAAATATGTATCTGATATTCTAGCTCTTGTGAAAAACAAAGTTCTATATATAATTATTGGTATAATCATTATAATTGAATAAAATATTAAGCTATATACTTCATTCATAATAACATCTTTACCAGCATTTCCTTCAATTAGTAAATCCAATATATTTCCTATAATACTAGGTATTTTATACAATATATATATAACGATTGCATGAAATACCATACCTAATATGTAAATAGGAAAAGTTCTTTTTAATTCATCTATAAATATTTTATTGTTTTTATATTTACTATTCACTATAAATCCCCCTTTATTAGTTTACTATAAATTTCATATTTTGTTTATTTATACTATAAAATATATTTAAAGCACTTTTCCTTTGCATCCATCCCATTTTCTAGTTGACTTTGCAATGTTTTTATTATTATACCATACAACTTTATTTTTATCTTAATATAATAAGAAAAACTTTCATAGATTTTAAAATTAGTATAGTGTTTTTATACACCCATCAAAATAGCACTCTAATAACTACTATTCCAAGTTAAAAGAGTTCTAATATATATACATCAATTCTGATGAAGCCTCCTGCTGCATTCTAATTTTTATGGTATTATATAGACCTACTAATATTTTACTGATTGATTTTTATATCTATCTGTTATTTTAGTTTGAACAGAAATGTCATTGGTACCTTAGCGAAGGACGTATGCAAAAAACTCCTTACACAAAAGAACCTTATTATCCATTTTAAAATTAGTTATAGCAATAGTTTCAGAAAAGTGTATACCTACTTATGAAATTTTTCGCCTTAACTATTATTTTTAATTCAACATAAATTTTTATATTTGGCAATATCTTTCAAAAAGAAATCTGCTACTATCGGAAAATTTCTTTATATAAACTATACTATTTTTAATATTATTTCTTTTTTAAACTTTTTTTATTTTCTTTTTCTAATTGTTTTAAACTCTTTTTAGGTGTAGGCAATTCTTCTGGCATAGTTCCGTCCTGCTTGTTTAATTGCTTTTCTAACTATTTTCCCAATTTTATTATGAGTATCGCAAGCTTTCTTTTCAGTGTCAACTTTATCTCTTTTTAATCTTGATTCTGTTTGTGTTATACGAAATAAATTAGCTGCAAGTTCTTCACTTCCCATATTGTCTAAAATATCTTCTCTATATCTTAATCCTTTTCTTTTAGCAATGTCATCAGCTGTTTCTCCATTGTATAAACCTTTATATCCAGCATTATGAAATTTATCAAAGTTTTTAACTCCAGCATTTTTTGCTGTTTGATTAAGTGAATAATTACCCTTCTTTGTTAAGTTTCTTTGGTAAAATCTCTTTTCATCTTCCGTTAATGAAGTATACTCTTTTTTACTAATTTCTTGTTTTCTAGTTTGAATTGCAAAATATGTTTGTGCAAGAGCTACGATTTTTAATCTTGGATTTGCATTTTGAGCTATAAGATAGCAAGCATATCGTGTTAATTTATAATCTTTTTGTTCTCTTTTTGCACCAGAACCTATTTCAACCATTTTGTTGCTGGCAACGAAATGGTCAATGTCAGTTATTTCAGAGTTTTGAGAAGCT
Source organism: uncultured Clostridium sp. (assembly GCA_964608075.1). Taxonomy (GTDB): domain Bacteria; phylum Bacillota; class Clostridia; order TANB77; family CAG-508; genus CAG-269. The sequence continues at coordinate 18,136 of CAZSMG010000016.1, forward strand.
ATCTTTGCTTTTTCAATTACTGCATCAAAATACCTCCAGTCTTTATAACTTAAAACTTTCATTAGTTCTCTTGCATACCAATATTCAACTCCATTTTCATCAATGTGTTTTATTTCTTCAAAAGTCTTATTATTATAATCTTCACTTTTTTCTAAATTTTTCATTAGGAATCATCTCCTTTTCCTTCATTTCCATTTTATTACAATTTTAAGTAAATTACAATGTATTTGTAAAAACTTGTCTTCAAAATTGTCCAAATTTTTTAGTTCTCTATAAGCATTTTTCTTAAATAATTCAAACAGAATGAAGTCGATAAAGTTAATCAATATTACATGAGCGAAAATCTAATTTCTGGTAATTACAACTCTGAAAATAATCTATTAGAAAGCAATTTTAGGTAACATAACTCTGTTTACCTAGTCAAGTAAACATATTTCAAAAAATATGGAATATTAAGGAAATTAAAATTGTTAAAAGTATCTATTTTTCAATATTCCTTAGCAGTCAAATTTTCAATTTTAACATTTAATTTTTGTTTACCTCATTGTTTAGTAAGTGCCAAAAAGCAGAAAAAATTACGCAAAATGAAAATTAGTTAAAATCCAGTAATAGCAATAACTTCAATGGATTTTCAGTGAAAAGCAGAGCATTTTACTAAAAGGCAAAAAAAGATACAAGGTATATTTCTCAATATACCTTGTATCCCGCTTGTTTCTAAGTGGTGCGGATGAGAGGACTCGAACCTCCACGCCGTTGGCAC
>CAZSMG010000017.1:0-18713 GCA_964608075.1 uncultured Clostridium sp.
TAAATACAATATCAGGAGGAGATACTGCAAAACCATTTATTACACATCATAACGCATTAGACTTAAGTATGTATTTAAGAATTGCACCAGAATTATATTTAAAAAGATTAATTGTTGGTGGATTTGATAAAGTATATGAAATAGGAAGATTATTTAGAAATGAAGGAATGGATTTAAAACATAATCCAGAATTTACTTCTATGGAATTATATTCAGCATATCAAGATTATAATGATATGATGGATATAACTGAAGAGATGGTATCTACTATTGCTAAAAATATATTAGGAACAACTAAGATAAATTATCAAGGACAAGAAATTAATTTAACACCAAATTGGAAAAGAATGACTATGATTGATAGCATAAAAGAAGTTACAGGTGTTGATTTCAATAAAATTAATTCTGATGAAGAGGCAATTAAAATTGCTAAAGAAAAAGGATTAGAGATTGAAGAGATTAAGAAAAATAGAGGGAATATTATAAATATATTCTTTGAAGAATTTGTAGAAGAGACATTAATTGAACCTACATTTATATATGATTATCCAGTAGAAGTATCTCCACTTACAAAGAGAAAACCATCAGATCCAAGATTAACAGAAAGATTTGAAGTATTTATTGGTGGAAGAGAATATGGAAATGCTTATTCAGAATTAAATGATCCAATTGATCAATATGAAAGATTTAAGAAACAAGTAGAAGCAAGAGAAGCAGGAGATGAAGAAGCTAACATGATGGATGAAGATTTTGTTCAAGCTCTAGAAATAGGATTACCTCCAACAGGAGGACTTGGTATGGGAATTGACAGATTAGTAATGTTACTTACAGATTCATCATCAATAAGAGATGTATTATTATTTCCAACAATGAAGCCACTTGGGTAACGTATAAATAGTAAAAACAGCAGATTAAATAATAGTCTGTTGTTTTTTATGGTTATTTGTGATAAAATATATATATTAATTACTTATAATTAATGTTAATTCTTTTTTTAATACAAAATTGTATTATGGAGAGTTAACATCTCTCCTTACAATTTTGTTTTATTTTATAAATAAAAATAAAAAAGGAGAGAAAGCCTATGTCAAATGAAAAAACTTATTCTTATTCAAAACCTTTATCGGAAAATAATGTCGCATATATAACTTTTGATTCTAATGCATATATTTTAAAAGCAGAAAACTTTAATTCTGCTTTAGAAGGTAAGCTTAATCAATCATTAGTTGGCATGAATGTGGATGAATTAGCTAAAATAATAAAAGAATCTGGCAATGAAAGTGAATATGATGATTTTGAAACATATATACACTTGCCACTTTTAAATGACATTATTAAAGATTTGGATGAGGAATAAGAAAAATTAAAAAAGGTGATATCTAATTAAGATATTACCTTTTTTCCTGATGATTTCTTAATTAATGACAAATTAATAATCAAATTTATTTTATAAAAAGAAAATAAATGAAAATTCTTTGTTTACTTTATTAGGTAACTGTTATATAATACGTATATACAAAAAGGAGAGGAATTTATGTTTAATTTTTCATTTGATAAAAGAATTTTATATGTTATTTTGGGAGTAATGGTTCTATCAACATTAGTACAATATATAACGCAAGAAGGAGCATTTTTATCGTTATTACTTACAATACCAGGAGTGTTAATTGCAATAACATTTCATGAATTTGCACATGCATTTGTTGCAGATAAACTTGGAGATGATACACCAAGAATACAAGGAAGACTAAGTTTAAATCCATTTGATCATTTAGATCCAGTAGGTTCAGTTCTATTATTATTTGCAGGGTTTGGTTGGGGAAAACCAGTAGAAGTAAATCCTAGAAACTATAATAGAAACATAACAATGGAAAAAGCAGATGCGTTAGTATCACTTGCCGGACCTGCAATGAATTTTATATTAGCAATTATATTTACTTTAGTATATTGCATAATATATAAATTTACAGATATTACATTTATTATATCAACATATGGAAAAATTATATTAAATTTAATAACTGCAACAATAACAATAAATATTGGACTTGGAGTGTTTAATTTACTTCCGCTTCCACCACTAGATGGGTCAAAAATCATAAAACCATTTATGCCATATAAAGCAAAGGAGTGGTTTGAAAATAAAGAAATGATATTTTATATTATATTTTTAGTAATATGGATTACTGGAATTGCAGGAATAATAATTACACCAATAATTAGATTTTTATTATCATCATTATTAAAATTAGGAATAATAATTTTTGGACTATAAATAAAGGAAAGAAAAAATGAAAGATATATTAACACTTGGAATTGAATCAAGTTGTGATGAAACTTCTGTAGCAATTGTAAAAAATGGAAGAGAAGTTTTATCAAATATAATAGATACACAAATTAAAATACATGAAAAATATGGAGGAGTTGTACCTGAGATTGCGTCTAGAAATCATATAGAAGCTATTTCAAGAGTAACTAAAAAGGCCTTACAAGATGCTAAAATAGATTTTAGTGATATAGATGTAATAGCACCTACATATGGGCCAGGTTTAGTTGGTGCATTACTTGTTGGTCTTTCCTATGGTAAAGCATTAAGTTTTGCTTTAAATAAACCATTGGTTGGAGTAAATCATATACAAGGACATATTGCAGCAAATTATATAACATATAAAGAACTTAAACCACCATTTTTATGTGTTTTAATATCAGGAGGAAATACGCAACTTGTATATGTAAAAGATTATACAGAATTTGAAATACTTGGAAAAACACGTGATGATGCAATAGGAGAAGCATTTGATAAAGTTGCAAGAATAGTAGGACTTGGATATCCAGGAGGTCCCAAAGTTGATATTTTAGCAAAAGAAGGTAAGCCTACAATTAATCTACCTAAAACACATTTTGATAATTTGGATTTTAGTTTTAGTGGAATAAAAACAGCTGTAATAAATATAAACCATAATAGTAAAGATATAAATAAAGCTGATTTATGTGCAAGTTTTCAAAAAGCAGTAACTGAAATGTTAATAGAAAATACAAAAAAAGCCTTAGAAATAACAAACCTAAAAATAGTAGTATTAGGAGGAGGAGTTTCTGCAAATAGCTTTATAAGAGAAGAATTTTTAAAATTAGAAAAAGAAAATATAAAAGTATATACACCTGATATAAAATTATGTACAGATAATGCTGCAATGATAGCATCTGCAGGATATTATAATTACATTTCAGGGAAAATAGATAATTTAAATTTAAATGCAATACCGAATTTAAAATTATAATTATATAAAGGAGTAAATATGTCAATATTTGCAATAGGGGATCTTCATTTATCTTTTAGTCAAGACAAACCAATGTATATATTTGGAGATAATTGGATAGGCCATGATGAAAAAATAAAAAAGGATTGGGAAGAAAAAATAACTGATAATGATTTAGTATTATTACCAGGTGATTTTTCATGGTCAACATATTTAAGCGATACATATAAAGACTTTGAATATATAAATAATCTTCCAGGCAAAAAGTTATTACTTAAAGGAAATCATGATTATTGGTGGACAACTATTACAAGTATGAGAAGATATATTAATGAAAATAAGTTTTCAAATATAGATTTTATATATAACAATAGCTTTGAGTTTAATAATTATATAATTGCAGGGACAAGAGGTTGGAACTTATCAGATGAAGAAGATAAGAAGTTTATAAAACGTGAGCTTATAAGATTAGAATTATCACTATCCGATGCAATAAAAAAATATGGACAAAATAAAGAGATAATAGTGTGTATGCATTATCCTCCTATAACACGTTCTAAAATATTAAATAATGAAAAATTAGAATTTGTAGATCTTATGAAAAAATATAATGTAAAAAAATGTATATATGGACACTTACATGCAGCAGCAATAAATGATGCAATAGAAGGAAATATCCAAGGAATAGAATTTAAATTAGTAAGTGCAGATAGTTTAGATTTTAAAATGTATAAAGTAATATAAAATTGGTGATTATTAAATGATAGATTTAAATAAAGATGTTAAATATATAAAAGGTGTAGGACCAAATAGAGCAAAGCTTTTAAATAAATTAAATATTAATACCTTAAATGATTTAATTACATATTATCCAAGAAATTATGAAGATAGAGGCAATCCAAAACATATATATGAATGTGTTGATGGAGAAGAAGTATTAATTGAAGGAATTGTGAGCTCTAGAGTAATTAACACATACTTAAGAGGCAAAACAATGCAAAAACTTAATATTCAAGATGAAACTGCAAGTTGTACAATTACATGGTTTAATCAGACATATCTTAAAGACAATTTTAAATATGGACAAAGTTACCAATTCTTTGGAAAAATACATAAAAGAGGAAATAGATTTGAAATGACATCTCCTGTTTATGATCTTAAAGGAAAAAATTCTAATACAGGAAAAATTATACCTTTATATCCTCTTACATATAGTTTATCACAAAATGTAATAAGAAAGATTATAGAAAATGGACTTTTAGAAGTAAATCAAAATTTAGAAGAAACATTACCTAAATATATATTAGACAAATTTGACCTAATTGGAATAAATCAAGCAATAAATAATATTCATTTTCCAAAAGATTTTTTTGAATTTCAAAATGCTAGAAAAAGGTTAGTTTTTGAAGAATTGCTTATTATGCAACTTGCTTTATTGTCACTTAAGAATAACTATATGAGTAATAAAAATGGTATAATATTTGATAAAAAAGTTAAAATGTCAGATGTAATAAATTCACTTCCATTTAGGCTAACGAAAGCACAGCTTAAAGTTTTAGAAGAAATAGATAAAGATATGGAATCTAATAAACCAATGAATAGATTACTTCAAGGAGATGTTGGATCAGGAAAAACTATTGTAGCTATGATTTGTGCATACAAAGCAGTAAAATGTGGATATCAAGCAGCCATAATGGCACCAACTGCAATACTTGCAAGTCAACATCTAGAGAGTTTTAAAAAGGTTTTAGATAAATTTGATATAAAATGTGAATTATTAATATCTAGTGTAACTAAAAAGAACAAAGAAGAAATTTTAGAAAAATTAAAATCTGGCGAAATTGATATATTAATAGGAACACATGCAATACTAGAAGAAAACGTAGAGTTTAAGAAATTAGGATTAGTAGTTACTGATGAACAGCATAGATTTGGAGTAAAACAAAGAACTACAATTGTAGAAAAGGGACAAAATCCAGATGTATTAGTCATGACAGCAACCCCAATACCTAGAACTTTAGCACTTATATTATATGGAGACCTAGATATTTCAATAATAGATGAACTTCCACCAAATAGAAAACCAATAGATACTTTTGCAGTTCAAAAAACAAAAGGAATGGAAGAAAGGGTATATAGTTTTATAAAAAAACAAATAGAAGAAGGTAGACAAGCATATATTGTTTGCCCATTAGTAGAAGAAGTTGAAGAATTAAATTTAGATTCTGTAACTCAATTAGCACAAAACTACAAAGAAAATGTATTTAAGAAATATAGAGTCCAATATTTACATGGAAAAATGAAGGCTAAAGAAAAAGATACAATTATGAATGAATTTAAAGAAGGAAAAATAGATGTATTAATTTCTACAACAGTAATTGAAGTAGGTGTTGATGTACCAAATGCTAATATAATGGTTATAGAAAATGCTGAAAGGTTTGGACTGGCTCAGCTTCATCAACTAAGAGGTAGAGTAGGTAGGGGAGAGTATCAATCATATTGTGTGTTAAAATATGGAAAAAAAGGCGTAAATACATTAGATAGAATGAAAGTAATGTGTGAGACTAATGATGGATTTATAATATCTGAAAAAGATTTAGAATTAAGAGGTTCGGGAGATTTTTTTGGAACAGAACAACATGGGCTTCCTGAATTTAAAATTGCAAATTTATTTGAAGATATGAATATGCTTAAACTTGCTCAAACGGAAGCTATAAATATAATAAATGATGATACAAAATTAGAAAAGGAAAAAAATTTATTATTAAAAAAACAAATTGAAAATAAATTTACATCAAGAATAGAGATATAATTAAAATCATATTGACATAAGTCAAAAAAAGAAATATTATAATAGATATCAAATAAAAGGATGTTGATAAATATGGTACAAGTAATAATAAAGATTATAGCATTAATTGTGATTTTATCAGGAGTAATTTTAATATATGATGCACGTACAATTACTAAAAAGAATTTTGGATTTGGTGACCAAAATGAGGCATCAAGTGGGTTGAAAATTTTAGGATTTATAATTTCAATAATTGGTGCATTAGTATTGTACTTTAATATATAAATAAAAAAATTAAAATATATAGCAAGGGAGGAAACAAAAGTGAGAAAATTATTTACATCAGAAAGTGTAACGGAAGGGCACCCAGATAAATTATGTGATTTTATATCAGATAGTATATTAGATAGTTATTTGGAAAAAGACAAAAACTCAAGGGTAGCTTGTGAGACAGTAGCTGGTAAAGGTGAAATATTAATTACAGGTGAAATAACATCTACAGCAAATGTGGATATTGAAAATATTGTAAGACAAACTATAAATGAGATAGGTTATGATAATGAAGATTTAGATATGGATTATAGAACTTGCAAAATACATCTTAATATTTCAAAACAATCTCCAGATATAGCGTTAGGAGTAGATAAATCGTTAGAAACAAAACAAGGTACAGAAGTAATATCAGAAGGTGCTGGAGATCAAGGTATTATGTTTGGATTTGCTTGTAATGAAACTGATAGCTTAATGCCTATGCCAATTTATTTAGCTCATAAATTATCAGAACGACTAACTTTTGTAAGAAGAAATAATATAATAGATTATTTAAGACCAGATGGAAAGGTCCAAGTAACTATAGAATATGATGGAAATATTCCTATAAGAGTAGATACAATAGTACTTTCTACACAGCATAATGAGAATATAGATTTAGAAACATTAAAAAAAGATGTTAAAGAAAAAATAATAAATGAAATTGTACCAAGTAATCTGCTAGATGAAAAAACAAAATATTTTATAAACCCTACAGGAAGATTTGTAATAGGAGGACCTTTAGGTGATAGTGGTTTAACAGGTAGAAAAATAATAGTAGATACATATGGCGGATATGCTCGTCATGGTGGGGGAGCATTTTCAGGAAAAGATGCTACAAAGGTAGATAGATCTGCATCATATATGGCAAGACATATTGCTAAAAACGTTGTGGCAAATGGTTTAGCAGATAAATGTGAAATACAACTTTCATACGCAATAGGAGTTGCAAAACCAGTATCTGTTTTTGTTGAAACATTTGGAACTGCAAAAATACCTGAAGAAGAAATATCTAAGATAATTTATGATAAGTTTGATTTAACGCCTAGAGGAATAATTAATTATCTAGATTTACAAAGACCTATATATAAAAATACAACAAACTATGGACATTTTGGAAAAGAAAATTTACCATGGGAAAAAATAATAAAATTATAAAAAAATACCTAATAGTGTAAAAAACATTATTGGGTATTTTTATATACTAGTTTACATTTTACATAAAATGATATATAATATATTCGTAAAATCCAAAAGGAGGTTAAGTAGATGGAAAAGACAATCTATGAACGAAGTGCAGAATTGCACAAACAAGCAAAGGGAAAGCTGGCAGTAAATCTAAAATTACCTGTAGAATCACGGGAGGATTTATCGCTAGTATACACACCTGGAGTTGCAGAACCTTGTAGAATTATCCAAAAGGATAAGGAAGCTGTGTATGAATATACATGGAAAGGAAACTCTGTAGCAGTTGTCACTGATGGTACAGCGGTTTTAGGATTAGGAGATATTGGACCAGAAGCAGCATTACCTGTTATGGAGGGTAAAGCAGTTCTTTTTAAAAAATTTGCAGGTATTGATGCTGTTCCAATATGTTTGAATACTAAAGACCTAAAAGAGATTATTGCTATCGTAAAAGCGATAGCACCTACATTCGGAGGTATTAATTTAGAGGATATATCAGCTCCTAGATGTGTAGAAATTGAAAGGACACTAAAAGAGGAGTTAGATATTCCTGTATTCCATGATGATCAACATGGAACCGCAATTGTTGTTGCCGCAGCTATTATTAATGCAGTAAAAGTGGTTAACAAAAAGATTTCTGATTTAATAGTAGTTGTAAGTGGAACTGGTGCTGCAGGAAGCTCAATTATTAATATGCTCCATAATTTAGGAGTAAAAGAAATCTATGGATTTAATATCAATGGAATTATAACAAAGGAAGATAATGATAAGTATGATTTCTTAACAAAAGAATTGAGCCAGATAACAAACACTAAATGCGAAAGAATGTCTATGGCAGAAGCTATGACAAAAGCAGATGTGTTTGTTGGAGTATCAGCCCCTAATCTTGTAACACCAGAAATGGTTGCGAGTATGAAACGTGACCCTATTGTTTTTGCGATAGCAAACCCTGAACCAGAAATAACTTATGAAGCTGGAAAGGCTGCTGGAGCAAGAATTATGGGAACAGGAAGATCTGATTATCCAAATCAGATTAATAATGTTTTAGCATTTCCTGGGTTATTTCGAGGTGCTTTAGTTTGTAGAGCAACTAAAATTACCGAAGAAATGAAACTTGCAGCTGCATATGGTTTGTCGTCATTAGTAAGCGAAGATGAGCTTAATGAGGATTACATTATACCAAGTGCTCTAGATGATAGAGTAGCAATGGTAGTTGCATTTGCTGTTGCAGAAGCGGCAAGAAAACAAGGCATTACAAAGAAATCAAAAGATTGTTTTTAGTTATCAAAAGTAATTTCAAAGATAACTTATGAAAAACATAACCATCAGTTTTATTGGTGGTTATGTTTTTATATGCTTAAATATGCTATTGATATTGCAAAACCTGTTTCAATTTTTATTGAAACATTTAGAGCTACAAAAATACCTGAAGAAGAAATATCTAAGGAAAAAAATAATAAAAATGTAAAATAAGCATAAATCTTTCATAACTAGAATATATTTTAGTTATGAAAAATTATTTTTTTGATATTAAAGAGAAGTTAGATAATTTAAATATAAGTATTGATAAACTATATGGAAATCAGCTTATATGTGTAGAAAATAAAAATGGTAAGATTTTACTTGAAACATTTGAAAAAAAGTATGGCATATGGGTAAAAAATAATATTAGAACACAAAATGTTTGGATAGGACATAAAGGATTAATAGACGAAAAATATAAGTTTGAATGTGATGGAAAAACACCTATTGGATTATATGGTATAGGCTTTAGCTTTGGCATAAAAAATAAACCTAAAAATTTAAAAATATCATATCAAGTTTTAAATAACAATCATGTATGGATTGATGATTCGTCTTCTATATATTATAATAAATTTATAGATACATCTAAAGTCAAAAAAGATTGGAAAACATGTGAACATTTAATAAAGTATCCGCATGTATATGATTATGCTCTAGTTGTAAAATATAATATGTCACAAGATAGATATAATAATATTCCTACTTTAAATGATTTTAATTTAAAAGATAATAATATAAAAAAAGATAAAGGTTCTGCAATTTTTATGCATGTATCAAATAAGAATGGAACTGCTGGATGCATTAGTGTTACAAAATATACTATGATTAAAATATTAAAATGGTTAAATGCTATGGAAAACCCACAAATTTTAATTTACAATAACAATTTACAAAAATTGTAAAGTATGGTATAATAATATATAGCTAAATTTTAGCAAATTATACTTATTCTACAAATAAACAGGAGGAAAAATGATAGAAGAAACAATTATACGGAAGTTAAATGAGATAGAAGATTCAACTTATATAGATAAAAATAATATTGTATATATAGTTGGAACTTTAAGTTGCAAATTAGATAAACCTAACCATGAAATTTATGGTGAGAAATTTTACAAAGCTACGATTTCTGTAAAAAGAGATAGTGGTGTAGAGGATAATATATTAATTATTATCTCAGAAAGATTATTATCTGGCCATATTGATGTAGGAAGTCGTGTTGAGATAGTTGGATCGTTTCGCAGCTATAATAAAAAGGATGAAATTACCAAAAAAAGTCGATCAATCCTAAAAGTTTTTGTACAATATTTAAGATTAATTGAACCTAAAGAAGATATCAAGGATGAAAATATGATATATCTAAATGGATTCATATGTAAACAACCTACATATAGGACTACTCCATTAGGTAGTGAAATATCAGATAATCTTTTAGCTGTTAATCGTGCACATAGAAAATCCTCATATATTCCTTGTATAACATGGGGAATAAATGCAAGATTTTTCCACCAATTACCTATAGGTACTAATATTAGTGTATATGGGAGAATCCAGAGTAGAAAATATCTTAAAGAAGATGTTGAAAATGAAATTAGAGAGGTTTCGGTATTTTTTTTTCAAGAATTACAATAAAGTATTAAAAAAGTAGAATAAGTATAGAAAGAGTGATAGTAATTATCACTCTTTTCTTATAGGTTAAATATTTAACATTATAGAATTTATCTCTTCATTTCTTTTAATTTTTTTAGTAGTAGTTTTAATCAGTTCTTTATCTGTTAAAATCATATTTTTAATATATTTGTAAGGAGGAAAAGTCTTATTAATATCTTTAATTTTAGACCATATAATTTTTTCTATTTCTTCTTGTTTTAAATTAGGATATTTTTCTTTAATTACTTCTTTATTATATACAATTTTAACAGAAAGTTTTATATCATTTTTATCTTTACCATTAGGTACTCCAAACACCATACATTCTTCAACTTCGTCTAATCTATTGATTAAAACTTCTAATTCTTCTGGGAAAACTTTTTTACCATTTTTTAAAACAATCATATCTTTTTTTCTACCAGTAATAAATAAATAACCTTGTTTATCGATATATCCTAAATCACCTGTATAAAACCATCCATTTTTTAAAACTTCATTTGTAGCTTCTGGATTTTCATAGTAACCTAGCATCACATTTGGACCTTTTACTTTTAATTCTCCAATTCCATCTTCATCTTTATTTTCAAACTCTACTTCAACATTATCCATTGGAACTCCGATAGAACCATATTTTACTCTTCTATCATTTTCGGCACTAATTACTGGAGATGTTTCTGTTAATCCATATCCTTGAACTAATTTAATTCCTAATTCGTTAAATCCTTGTGCAACTTGTTTGTCTAAAGGAGCTCCACCAGATATAACAAATCTCATATGTCCACCTAATTCGTTTAGAATATCTTTAAATAGTTTTTTTCTAATATCTATATTAAATTTTAGTAATATATTACTTATTTTTTTAGCAAAACAAACTAATTTTGTTTTTCCTTGTTTTTCTATTCCTTGTTCTATTTTTTTATATATTGCTTCAATTAATAATGGGACACCAACAAAAACAGAAACTTTATATTCTTTTAAGTTTTGTGCTACATATCTTAATCCATCAGGAAATGCTGTTGCTAATCCACAAGCTAACATTACTATTATTTCTGTTGAACCAAATATATGATGAAATGGTAGAAATGCCAAATTTACATCTGTTTCATAAAATTTTTCTACTAATAACATTGCATAAACATTAGAAGCTATATTATTTTGTGATAGCATTACAGCTTTAGATTTTGACGTAGTTCCTGATGTAAATAGTAAAATATTCATTTTATAAGAATCAATTTCTTTTTGTATATAGTCTGTATTACCACTTTCTAATAAATTCTTTCCTTCATTAATTAAATCATATATATTAGGATAGTTTTCTTTTTTGCTCATACATATATATTGTGTTAAATTTGTATTATTTCTTTTTTTAATTTCTTCTATGTTTTCTATGTATTTTTCATCAAAAATTACAATATCTGCTTTACTTCTTAGCAAACAACTTTCTAATTCTTCTAATTGTAATTCTTTATCTAAAGGAACTGATACTATTCCTCCTAATAGATTAGCTAAATGAGCAATTACCCATTCATAGCGGTTTCTTCCTATAATAGCAATTCTTTTATTCTCATAGCCTAATTGGAATAGTTTTGTTCCTAAGCAGTTTACTTCTTCTAGTAATCTTTTGTAAGATATATTTTCGTACTTTATATTTTCATTGATTTTATGTTTTATAATAAATGCAGTATTATCTCCATATTTTTTTGCTGAATTATAAATAATTTCTTTTATATTGTTAAACTCTGTCGCTTCAAAATATCTTTCTCTTTTCATAAATTTTCTCCTCTACATAGTATTGAATACTACATTATCACATATTAAATAACATGTCAAGTAGTTGACTAATTCGTCTAAAAATGTTATTATAATTACATAAAATGAGGTGATTTTATGAAAGAGAAAAAACTTTATAATGAAGAAGAAATAAAAAAATTCCATCTTCCTAGATGGAATGAAATTCCAAATATAGATTTATATATTGATCAAGTAGTTTCTTTATTAGAAAATTATTTATCAACTTATATTAAAGCAGAAAAAGAAAAAGATAATAATATAGTAACAAAAACAATGATTAATAACTATGTAAAACATGGAATTATTAATCCTCCTATTAATAAAAAATATAATAAAGAACATATAGGGTATTTATTTGTTATATTTATTTTAAAACAGATTTATAGTATAGAAGAGATAAAAAAGATGATTGATTTGGCTATAAAAACATCTCCAATTGATCAGTCATATAATAGATTTTGTTCTGAATTAGAAAAAGCAATCAAAATGACTTTTACAGGTGAAAGTTATATTAACAATAATAGTCTTTCACAAGAGCAATACATTTTAAGAAATGTTGTTCAATCTTTTGCTAATAAATTATATGTCCAAAAAGTATTTTTAAAGGGTAAATAAAATGAAGTAACTTTAATAGCTTACTTCATTTTATTGTATTTTATATTGATAAAGTTGCACCCAATACTAGTATACCTAAATTATCTTGATATATCTCATTAAATTGTGAAATAGGTAAAGGGTTTTGACCAAGACCTGCTTCTATTGTAAAGCCAGGTCTTCTATACTGCTGAATAAACCAATCTTTATAACCTGCGAAACTAGAATTATATGGTGTATCTTCTAAAGTATAGCCACTAGAATTAGCAAAAGCTGTTCCGATAGCCAAACTATTTGAAGGTGTGTAATTTTGAAATTGCCAATAAATTGCTTTTCCCTGTGTATGATATGCTAAAACCAACTTAAAATCATTAGAAAGTGTAAAATTATATAAAGCAAGAGATTCAGGCTCTGTAAGAGGGCCGAATCCTACGAAATCACGAGGAGCAGGAGAGGTAAATCCTTGAGTATATTTTATTTCTTTTGCGTTTTCCCATCCAGCTGGAAATTGTAAATTTAAATCTACACCTCTGATATTTGCTTTCCATCCACTTGGAAAAGGAATGTTAGGATAATTACTTGAGATTTTTTTAGCATTTTCATAATTTATATTTCTAGGTCCAAATTCACCTGTAACTAAGTCTACACCATCAGGATTTACCATAGGTGTAATATATATAGATACATTTTCATATAAGTATCTAGCATTTACTCCATAAATATTACTATTTAATACATAAGCTTTTGATAAATCTTCTAAAAATTTCATTAAAACGACAGATGTAATCCATTCATTTGTATGTATATAGCAGTTACACTATACTTAAAACATAAGGGAGAGTAAGAAAAAAATAAATTAAGTAGAACTTGTTAAAATAGAAGCAAGTTTTATTTTTTTGTAATTTTAACACTAGCAGAAGCCATAAGTCAATAGAATTTATTTTTATAGAAGCAACAAAAGAATATGGAGCAGATAAATTATATATATATATTTATTTAAAAAATTATATATAGATATAACTTGTAAATATTAGTATATCAATACTTTTATGGATTTAAAGTTTAAAAATTTTTAGGGAGATTTAAAATGATAGATAGTATAAATTTTATAGTATATGGAATTGGTAAATTGGATTTATCAAGAGTGGTAGATTTAGGGATTGTATATAAAATGTTTCAATATAGAAAAGATGCCTATGGTAACTATTATAGGAAATATGGAAAAGCAACAAATGTAAATGACCCAAACTTAATAAGCCAAGGAATAGAATTTGAATATAACCATATTCTTTTCCAGTATTATAAGGATTTCCATTGCATAGTTTTAATTGCAAATGCACATAGAGTTTTACAAAAAACAGACATCTTACTAAGTAATAGAGATACTTATATTGAAAAAGTAAAACAAGCAGTAGCAGAAGCATTGAATATAGATTATTTTAGATTAAAATTACATCGTATTGATTATTGCGTAGATTTAGAAACGGATTACAAAGTTATGTATGAATATTTACATCAATTAGATAAGCATAGAAGTAGTTATCAATACATAAGTAGAATAAATGAATACGAAACATCGATTTATTTAACATCTAAAAACGGACAGAAGAAAATAAATATATATGACAAATATCAATGTGAAAGAATTAAATATTTTGAAAGATACAAAGAGGAACATCAAAAGAATGAAATAAGTTTAGCACAATACCAAGAGAAGCACCCACCCTATTATAAATTTTACAAAAATGTTTTTAGGATTGAGGTGCAAAATACTAAAAAGTTAATACAAAGTGAAAGTATTAAAATTATCAATAAATATGATAATAGAAGCCAAACACAGAAAGAGGTAGATAAATTATTAAAAGAATTAAATAAAGTACACAAATTAAAAGCAAGAAAATGCAAGTTAAATAGAGAATTAGAAAGAAGATTACATATGTCAATTTACGAAAACTTAAATAATAAGTACCCAGGGGATTTATTAAATATAGATATAGAAGATTTAGAGCGTCAAGAAATGACAATAGAACTAATGATTGAGGATATAGGAGAGTATGAAAGAGAGCAAGCAATAATAATAAAGCTAATGAATGAAGAAATGGCAAAACAAGAAATAACAATAGACCTAATGATTGAGGATTTGTTAGAACAAGAGGAGCAGAAAATATGTAAATTAGTAGAAATGGATTTAAATGATAAATTATTATTAAATAGGGATTTATGTGCATATTGGAATCAAGAGAGTATGAATAAACACTATTTTGAATTCTTAAAGGATTTTCTATATGAGGGTAAATATTATAAATTAAGGATTGCAGAGAAAATGATTGAAGAAGCGGAAGAAAATACAAATTGTGAAAAGAAACATTTAAAAGAATTTATAAGATATGTTAATAAATATGGCATAAGTGGTGTAACCACTAGCAAGAAAGAGAATGAACATCAAATGTGGTGTGGAGCAACGGTTGAAGCATATATTAAAGAATTAGAAGCATTAGGAATAAATTTATTAAAAGTATCAGGAAACCCAAAATATAACTTAAAAGAAGAATTAAAAATACTGAAAAAATCGGCACATACAGAGAATTGGAAAACCAAACTAATACTATTTTTGAAAGCAGTAAAAAAGTATGGTGTAGCAAATGTAATTGCAAAAGATAATAAAGAAATTGTAAATAATACAAAGTATTGTAATCATAAAACTTGGAGCAGTGCAACAGTAGATAACTATATAAAAATGTTAAGCGAGCTAGGAATAAACCCAGTTACATTGGACAATAGTTGTGGATTTGATAGTTTAGAAAGTTTATATACATTAATACAAGAAAATGCACAAGCAAAATATTTTGATATTACAGATAAAGAATTAGCACCCCCACCAGCACCAAAGGAAGAAACAAAAGCAGAATATAGACCAAGAGATAGACATATAGAATTTTAGAATTTATAAAAAGAAAATGTAAAATATTAATGAGCAGAGGTACTATAAAGTACAATGCCCGATTTCTAATTTTTCCAAATTAGATTTCCTTTTAAATTATTATTATATTATCATTGAGAGGGGTGGTTATATGCACTTGGTTGAGATAAGGCAAGACTTACAAGACACATCAGTTAAAACAGTTATTTATGACAATAGTAAAATCATAAGACAATTAGAAACATTGGCAGAATTCACAACAGATTTAAGTCAAGCAGATTGTGAATATATAGCCACCTTACTTTTAAAATCAAAGACATTATTAGAAAAAGCATATACAATTTTTAAATTAAATGACGAGGAGGTGCAGAAAAATGATAAGTAAAAAACAACTAACAAAAACACATAAAGTTAGAAAGGTACTAACAGAGCAATTACAAAATAGCGATAGACTAGACATTACAGACTTATTAGAATTAGAAAAAGAAACAATTGATAACATTTTATTACGCATACAAGAAATACCATTTGACCAAGCGACAGCAACATACATTTATGATTTAGTATCAATAAGCGATATGTTATTAAATAATATTTGCACAGATTTTTTAGATATAGATATTTTTTAGATATAGAGGTGTAGCAAATGAGAGAGTTAGAAATAATTGAGTTGCAAGAAATACCAACTGAAGAAATAATATCATTTTCAAAGTTAGAAACATCACAATCGCCAGTTGTTACAATTTTAAATGACCTAAACTATGGGTTATTCAATAAGTTTGTTGTGTTAGGAGACGAATTGAAATTAGTATATTTTTTAGTTAAAGGTACAAATAAAGTAGCAGTTATTGGTACTGAAAAAGTGGCATTAAGAATTGCAAGATTATTACAAGTAAAAGCACAAGTTATGTATTACACTTTATTAAAGCCCAAGAAAATACTTGGAAAAGTTTATACACCAAAGCGAGATACAAATTATATAGTACAAGCATTTGACGGAAATGGCGAACCGACCGAGCCATTTATTGAAACCGAAATAGAAATGGTTAAGTGTGATACTTTATGCCAATATACTTTTAGACCATATAAGTATTACATCAGCGTCAGAGGTAGTAAAAATAATAAAGTTGAGAATTGTCAATTATTAAGAGATAAGAGAAGAAATTTTACATTAACCGGCAAAATATAAATATAGTATATTGAAAATATCATATATTATATTCCGTGTGTTGTGAGAATTGCCTAGAAACCTTTTTTATAATATAAGCAATAAAAGAGTAATAGCCAAAATATAAAATCAATATAAAAACCCTTGTTATATTTTTAAACTTATAGAAAAATTATGATTGAAAATATCAGCATAAAATTTTTAGGGCGAGGGACTTGTAAAGCGAAAATAGACCATATATACTAGCATTACAGAGTTTGCAAACTTATCTTTAGAGGTAGGAGGTGTTAGTGTATATGGCAAAAGAAAGTATAGAAGAACGAAGAGAAAAGATAAAACAATTGTTACAACATTTTGATAATATATTTGAAACAGATACAACAAAAGATGTTGACTTGTATTTCAATAATATAACAATGATACAAAATGTGTATGAAATGTTTGAAGAAGATTTTGTAAGAACAGACCAAGAATATGACAAATTAAGAAGAAATAGCATACAAGTTTCAGACATATTAGAGAAAACATTTACAGAGGCACAACAAACACTATTTGAGAAATATTGGGAATTAGAAATGCAGATGGGGGCATTAGAAAATGAGAAAATGTTTTACTTTGGTTATCTAATGGCAAAAGTATTAGACCAAGGAATAAAAGTTAAAGATAAAGAAGAAAAATAGTAAGAGCACACCCACTCTTACTTTAATTATACATTTTATTTATTGGACTTTGTAACGACAATTAGTTTTAAGACAATTTAAGCAACATAAGCATATAATTTGTCATAGCAATAAATATAATTAAAATCACAAGAAATATAAAATTTGCAATTTTATGTAAAATGTTGTATAATATAGTTAGTATTCGTGGGTACAGCGAAATATAATAAATGTACCACTTTAGTATATATCACTGATATTTTAGTGATATGACTAATGGATAAGGAGAACATTATGACACGGACAATAGTAATTGAATGCCAATCTTGCAACGGAACTGGACTTTACAAAGGGATGGCAGAAAGAGATGGTGCAGCAGTTGTTTGCAGTTGTTGCCACGGTACTGGTAAGACCGAGTTTACCTACAATGAGTTTGAAGGACGTAAGGAAATGGAAGGTGTTACCCGTGTATTTGAAAGCAGTTTTGGGTACATTCATACCGACAAGGACACCATAACGGAAGACGGCAAAACACTTCATTTTTCCCAGTATGGGTGTTCTTATGAAGAGTGGAAGGAAGGCGTTGAACCAACCCCTATGGAAGAATTGTACTGCCCTTACATCTACCGGAACAGAGGTATCGGCAACGAACCTTGTAGCCGTTGTGAAACTGGTTGCCCTGGTTTTGGTTCCATCTCGAAATGCAAATTCTACCACGATAAGGCAAAGTGTTGGAAAGAATGGCACGAAAAGAACGATTAACCTTTATCCAAAAAAGAAAACTAATTCTTTTTCCCTTTCTTGTAAAGGGTTTTCTTTTTATTTAATAATAAATTAAATATGAAATTATATTAGCCGAGCCATAAAAATTGATTGTAGGGCAATGTCCGTAATACACGAATATATTATAATAAGAAATAAAGCCACCTAGATTAAGAATAGGTGGTTTTAATCTTGTCTATTCCTAAAAGATTAAAGCATTATAAGAATAATGTTTAAAAAGGTATACCTTTTTAAACACTTAAAAAATAGTGAATAGCGTGTTTGCAAAGGTATATAAAATATTTTACAAATATTTATAAAA
>CAZSMG010000018.1:0-18420 GCA_964608075.1 uncultured Clostridium sp.
CCCAAAAAATAACACATAATAAGCTGCCACCAGCTGCATATTCTCCACCAGACCTTAACATATTAGTTGTGCCTGCATTTCCACTTCCCTTTTCTCTTACATCAAATCCAGCCATTTTCTTACTTAGAATAACTGAAAAATTTATGCTTCCTATTAAATATGCAATTAACCCTACTATAATATATGTAGCCATAATATCAACTCCTATTCTTCTTTATTTTCTCCTTTTTCTCTTGTAATGATTCTTACTGGTGTACCTTCTAGTCCAAATTCTTTTCTTATTTGATTTGTTAAATATCTTTGATAAGAAAAATGAAATAATTCTTTATTATTTACAAAAATAACAAATGTTGGTGGTTTTGTAGATGCTTGTGTACCATATAATATTTTTAGTCTTTTTCCTTTATCTGTTGGAGGTTGTACAATTGCTATTGCTTCATTTATAACATCGTTTAGTACAGATGTAGATACTCTCATAGAATTTTGTCTATTTACTTCATTTATCATTTCAAAAAGTTTGTTTACTCTTTGTCCAGTTTTTGCTGATATAAAAATAATTGGTGCATATGATAAATATGCAAGTTTATCATATATTTCTTTTTTATATTTTTCTAGAGTTCCTGTTTCTTTTTCATATTCATCCCATTTATTTACAACAATTATTACACCTTTTCCTGCTTCATGTGCTTCACCTGCAATTTTAGCATCTTGATCTGTAACTCCTTCTATAGCATCTATCATCATTAAACATACATCTGCCCTTTCGATTGCAAGCAATGTTCTCATTATGCTAAATTTTTCTATAGATTCTTTTATTTTACTTTTTCTTCTTAAACCTGCTGTGTCTATAAATACATATTTTCCATATTCATTTTCAAATTCAGAATCAATTGCATCTCTTGTTGTTCCTGCAATATTACTTACAATATTTCTATTTTCACCTAATATTTTATTTATTAATGATGATTTACCTACATTTGGTTTTCCTATAACTGCAACTTTTATTTGCTCACCATTTACTTCTAAGCTATCATTTTTAGGAAAATATTCATATATTGCATCTAAAACATCTCCTATTCCTTTTGCATTTGTTGCAGAAATAGCATATGGATCTCCTAAACCTAAATTGTAAAATTCATATATTTCGTCTGGGTTCTTTCCAAAATTATCTGCTTTATTACAAACAAGTATAATTGGTTTTTTAGACTTTTTAAGCATAATTGCAATTTCACTATCTGCTGCAGTAACTCCTTGTTTTATATCTGTTAAAAATACTATTACATCAGCAATTTCAATTGCAATATTTGCTTGTTCTCTCATTTGAGATAAAATTATATCATCAGATTCAGGCTCAATTCCTCCTGTATCTATTATTGTAAAGTCTACCCCTCTCCAATTTGTCTCTGCATATACTCTATCTCTAGTAACACCTGGCGTATCTTCTACTATTGAAATTCTACTTCCTGCTAAATAGTTGAAAAAAGTAGATTTACCTACATTTGGTTTTCCTATTATTGCAACTATTGGTTTTGCCATTTTCTCACCTCTTTTTTAATCTTATTGATTATATCATAAATGTTTTAGTTATAACAACAAAAATATATAAATTTTCTGTAAAATGCTAACTATTCAAAGATAATATATAAAGTCTGTGCAGACTGAATAGTTCGTAAAATGTATTTTATATTACAATAAAACAAGGCACATTACATGCCCTGTTTTTAGGTTATTTACTATTATCATGCCAAGCAAATTGTAAATGCTTGGCCTTTAGCATAAAACGTAATATATGAATCCGAAGTATAATCTTTGTCATACGAATATTCTGGAAGATTAACTTCACGTTTTCTGTCAGAATCTAAATTAACATAAATTATTGAGCTTGATTGCGCTGATGTAATTGTCTGCTCAGAATTTAGTTTTCTTAAATCTGCTAGTACTTTCCTCCGTACTTGAATGGTTTCCTTTACATGTTTACGTTTAAGTGATTGCTTCATAATAAAAACCTCCTATTAATGTGATGACTTTAATATACGACATTTTCTTACTTTTGTCAACATTTTTTATTGAAAGTCTACAAAATAATGCTAAAAAGCATTTTTACTAAGATGATTATGTAAGTTTCATCTGAATTATGCAAAACAGCCTATTTTTTATTATAATAATTTTAGTTAATTATTCGTAACCTACTTCTTTTCTAACATTTATTATTCTTTTATTAATTTCTTCAATATTAACTCCAATACTTTTTTCTGTGTCAGATAATTTATATTTTTCTTTAATCTTTATTATCCTATTTACACTTCTGTTTATTCTAGATTCTTTTATTTTATTATTTTTAGCTAAACTAATTATATTATTTATTGATTTAATCTCTTCTTTTTGATTAAACTTAAAAACAATAATATCATTTCCTGCCTCAAAAGCCTTTACTACTGATTGTTTTGCACCATACTTAAATCTAATTGCCTTCATTTTTAAATCATCTGTAATTAGTAATTTATTATATTTATAATTTTTTCTTATATATTTTATGCATTTTCTAGAAAGAGAAGCGGGTAATCCATTAGTTAAATTTTTAATTTTGATATGTCCTATCATTATTGCATCTGCATCTTGTTTTATAGCTTCTTTAAAAGGTATTATATCTTCAGATTCTATTAATTTAATGTCATCTATTGATGGCAAAGTATAATGTGAATCCTTATTTGTTGCACCATGACCAGGAAAATGCTTTACAACTGGAATAATATTATTTTTCTTAAATTCCTTCATTGTTTCAATTCCATATTTACAAACATCTTCTTTGTTTTCTCCAAAACATCTATCACCAATTGCATGTGAATTTTCAAATCTCTTTATATCTAAAACTGGTGCAAAATTCATATTAAATCCAATATCAAATAACATTTTACCAGTAATGTCTGCTGCTTCCTTAAGTAATTTTAGATTATTAACATTAGAAATAACATATGCAGGTGGTAAGTTTTTAAATTCTTTTGGCATTCTATTTACTCTACCACCTTCTTGGTCAACAGCAATAAATAATGGTAATTTATTGCTGCTATTTAAGTCTTTAATATCTTTTATTAATTTTAATAAATCTTGGTATGAATTAAAGTTTTTTCTGTATAAAATTACTCCACCTATTTTATAATTAGTAATTAAATTGACTAATCTATCTGTTATATGATTACTATCCATACCTACAATTATCATTTGTCCTATTTTTTCCTCTAATGATAATTTATTAATATTCATAATTTATCTCCTGTAAATTTTATGTAATATCTTTTTTAGAAAAGCTATCAAACATAGTAACTAGCATCAATACCACACATACTGCAAGTACTACAAGTGAAAATCCTAAATTTACATTATTTAAAAATTCATTTGCAATTTGCATATCCGAATAAGTCATAGCATTTTTAAATATTTTTGTTGTTAGTCCCATATTATTAAAAGGTATAAACTTAATCCAATCTGATTTTACTAACATATTTACTATTTGCATTACTGCATTTGCACCTGAATATAAAGCTATAGTTATACCAATAGATAAAGCAGAGCTTCTTGATAATACTGATAACATTGTTGCAAAAATTGCATAAACAAATATATCTATATCATAACTTAAGTATGTTAATACTTGGTAAATAATTGGACTTATAAATTGTACTTCTCCATTTGACACATATAAATATGGATTTGCATTTTCTGCAAAGAATATTTCCCCAATTGCAAAGCTTAATAAAGATAGTATAATAGTTGTAATAAGCATTATAAATATAGCACTTAGTATTTTAGAAAGTAATATTTTCCATCTTTTATTTGGAGTCATCATCCAAAATTTAATTGTGCCTTTTGATATTTCAGTAGATATACTACTTCCCGCAATCATAATTATTAATATTCCTATAAAAAATGTTGCAAAACCTGATGCAATTGAATTATAAAAATCTCTATAATTACTTATATTCATTGAATTGCTACTTATTAAAGGTATATTATTTTCTAATCTATACAAAGTAATTTTTTCTTTTTCCTCTAATTCTTCATATTGTTTATAATCTAAAGTTTTACCAGTATTTGTATCTACTTTTGTTCTTTTTGTTTCTTTTATTGCTTCTAATTCTTCAATTGTATCTTGCTTCCACTTATCTTTGTTTTCTAATGTCTTTCCTATTTCATATTTTTCTTTTAAATTTAAAATTTCTTCTTGAATTTTGTATTCTTCCTCAGTAATTTCTTTATTATCATACTCATTTTTTAACTTTTTAAATTGGGCTTGTATATATTCATTATAATCATCATTTTTAATTATACCCTCTAGGTTATTAATTTCTTCTTGAATTTTTTCATATTCTGAGCTACCATCTTCTGCAAGATATAATTGATGTCTTTTTGATATTATATCTTGTAGTAATACAGATTTCCAATAATTATATTCTTCTTGATAATTAATATCATTATCTAAAGCAAATTGCATTCCATCAACTTGTGATTTTAAATCTGCAATAGTTTGTTTAGAATAATTTGATAAATTAGAATTCAAATCATTTTTCACAGATTGCATCTCTTCATTTAAATATGTTTTCCAATCTGATGCATATCCTGTTTCAAAATATTCTTCTTCAAATTTTGCAAGCTTTGTAATCCCAACTGCACCAAATAATGATAATATAGATATTAAAATTACAATTATTGTTGATTTTTTCTTAAAAGTTTTTATATTTTCATTTATAAATAATGACCAAAATTTACTCATTGTTATTACCTCCTTCTGTAACATCAAAAAATACATCTTCTAGTGTTTTTGTTTTTTCAGTTACTGAATAAATCTTTACATTGTCTTCTACTAAAGTTTTTACTAAAGAAGGTATGTCTTGTTTATTTATATTTTCTATATTTATGTATCCATCTTTTGCTTTGCTATCTAGATTTTTTTCTTCTAATAATTTTAATACTTTTTGTATATCATCTACTTCTAATATATAGTCTGATATATGATCTTTATTTTCTTCGGGTTCTTCTTTTAAGTTTTCAATTTTTACAATTTTACCATTTTCGATAACAGCAACTTTATCACACATAAGTTCCATTTCACTAAGTAAATGTGAAGATACAAATACAGCAACTCCATCTTTTCTAGAGATTTGTTTTAATATTTCTCTTAGTTCTTTAATTCCTGCAGGATCTAGTCCGTTTGTTGGCTCATCTAATATCAATACTTTAGGCGAATGTAGTAGTGTTAGGGCTAATCCTAATCTTTGTTTCATTCCTAATGAATATTTTGAAACTTTTTCTTTTATTCTTTTTTCTAGTCCTACCAGTTTTACAACCTCTTGGATTCTTTGATTTCCTACTTTTCTAATTCGTGCATATAATTTTAAGTTGTCCCAACCAGACATATATCCGTATAAATCAGGATTTTCTACTATTCCTCCTATATATGTCATAGCTTTTTCAAATTGTTTTTTAACACTATAACCATTTATAGTTATTTCACCTTCATCAATATATAAAAGTCCTAATATCATTTTTATTGTAGTTGTTTTTCCAGCTCCATTTGGTCCCAAAAATCCATATATCTCTCCTGAATTTACTTCTAAATTTATATTATCTAATACTTTTTTAGAGCCAAAATATTTACTTACATTTTTAATTTCTAATACTTGATTTTCCATTTGACCCTCCTTAATATACTACTTGCTCAGTATCATATTCATTATACATTTGTATAGGATATTGTAGCTGAATATAACTTATTTTCCATTTATCATTTTCTTTATTTAACATTATAGTATCTTCTACATCTTGTGTTTCTTTATTTATAGTTCCTTGCTCATCTACAATTTCTTGAACTTCAAGTTCGCATTTTATAGTTAATGTAACTTTATCACCATCAAATACATATTTTTTAATTTTTTGTATTTTTCTTTGCAAGCTTTTTATTTTTCTTTCTTTAAGTTCAGTCCACTTATTTGCTAATTCTAATGTTTCATTTTCCAATACATATTCATTTTCAATTAAGTATGGCTTTATTTCTTCTTTTATATAGTCTCTAGATGTTTTTAGTTCTTCTTCTGATAACTCTTTATCATTTGCTACATTATATTTATTTATGATTTCGATATATTCTTTAGCATTTTTTTCAATTTCTGGTTTTTGAATACTTCTTTTTGTTTCTAATTGTACTAAATATATTACTAATGCTGTAATAACTATTAAAGTAAGAATTAAACCTTTATTTATTTTTCTTAAAAATTTCATAAATTACATCTCCTTTTCTTTTTGCTAAATTATATATTAAAATAATTTATATTGCAATTAATTTTTAATTTTGCTAGAAACTTAAAATTATTTATGTTAAAATACACATATTAGATAAAGGAGAATTATTATGGCATTTGACGGAATTGTAGCAAAATCAATTGTAAATGAA
The DNA here is from genome assembly GCA_964608075.1 of uncultured Clostridium sp. Lineage (GTDB taxonomy): Bacteria > Bacillota > Clostridia > TANB77 > CAG-508 > CAG-269. The sequence goes on from CAZSMG010000018.1 coordinate 6,446, forward strand.
TTAAATATTTTAAATCGGATCTAAAGTAGACAAAATATATGAGCCAAATAAAAATAATATTTTAATAGGGTTATATGGAAACAAAACAAATTATGCTTTAAATATATCAATAGACTCTTCAAATTATAGAATTAATTTAACAACTAAACTTAAGCCAAATCCAAATAGTGCACCTAACTTTTGTATGTTACTTAGAAAGCACTTACTTGGAAGTTATTTAAAAAATATTTATATGAAATCTTTAGAACGTATTGTAACATTAGAGTTTGAAACTTTTAATGAATTTAACGAATTAATCTGTAAAAAATTAATTGTTGAACTTATGGGAAAACATAGTAACATTATACTTTTAAATGAAAAAGATATTATTATAGATTCAATTCGTCATATTAGTATGTCAGATACTTCATATAGAGATATTTTGCCAAATAAACCCTACATATTACCTAATAATGAAAAACAAGATTTTTTAAGTCTTTTATCTTTTGATGAATTTTATAATATTATAAAAGAAGATTTAGAAACTACACCTTTAGGCAAAGTAATTACAGATAAATTTAGTGGAATAAGTAAATCTTTTATAAATTATCATATAGAAATTTTAAAAATAACAAACTTGGTAGATGATTTAAATAGACTTTATAAATTTTTAAAAGATATTACATCTTCTACTTTAAATGACAAATTAAAATTTTTTACTATAACAAACGAGGATAATATCCCAAAAGACTATATTTTACTTTTAGATAAAAATTTAAAAAATCAATTTTCTTTAAACTTCTATATAGATGATTATTATGATGATAAAGAAAAAAATGAAGACTTTAAAAGTTATAGAAATAGCATATTAAAACTAATATTAGAAGCTTTGAAAAAATACAATAAAAGACTTGAAAATATATGTTTAAAACTTTCCCAGTGTCAAGATATGGATAAGTATAAATTATATGGTGAACTATTAACCTCTAATTTATATAAACTTAATAATCAAAATTTAGATAGTGTAATAGTAGAAAACTATTATGATAATAATAAAGAAATTTCTATTCCACTTGATAAAAAATATACTGTAAATACAAATGCTAAACATTATTTTAAAAAATACAACAAACTTAAAAATGCATTAGAAGTAGTATCTGAGCAAAAAAAGGAAACACTATTAGATTTAAATTATTTAGAAAGCATTGTTTTTGAATTAGAAAATAGCACATCTATTTCAGATGTTCAGGATATTTTTGAAGAAATTTCAGAAAATGAATTATTTAAAACATCTTTATCTAAAAAATCTAAAGCTAAAAAAACATCTAAAAAGAAAGATAATAAACTTCTTTCATTTAACCCAAATATTTATGAGTTTGAAGGATATAAAATATATGTCGGAAGAAACAATAAAGAAAATGATATGTTGACATTAAAATTTGCAGATAAAAATGACATCTGGTTTCATACAAAAGATATACATGGAAGTCATGTTATATTAAAGCTAAACTCACCAAAAGATATAATTCCTAGCAATATATTACTACACTGCTCAGAACTTGCTGCAAAACATAGTAAAGCAAAAGACTCCAATAATGTTCCTGTTGACTATTGTAAAGTACAATATGTTAAAAAACCAAATAAAGCAAAACCTGGTATGGTTATTTATTCTAATAATAAAACATTATATGTAAATCCGATTTAAAATATATTTTTATATAGTAAAAGTCCAGTATTACTACTGGACTTTTAAGTAAGATATTTATCTTACTTTTAAGATACTTATTCGTAAAGCATTTCAGTCTCATCAGGATCAAATATCAGCTCAGATTCGCCTTCATCATCAGATGTACATTTTTCCTGCTCAGGTTCATCTTTCTCTGGTTCTGGCTCCTCATCCTGATCGTAATCTTTTTCAGATTCCAATTCTGGCTCTGATTCATCATCATCTTCTTCGGCTTCTAATTCTGATTCCTGATTAGTAACTTCGCCTTCTTCCAATTCTTCGTCTCCTTCATAAACCTCTTCAGTCTCTGACTCTGATTCTGTCTTATAATCCTGGAATCCTTGAATTGTCGGTATTACATCTGTTTCTTCTTCGTCTTCTTGATGAGTTCCTTCATCAAGAGTAAGGTCGCATTTGGAAGCCGCAACATCCATAACTTTCTCAACATCTTTAGACATTTCCAGATATTCGTTATTCCATGAGACTTCAGTATCAGTCACAACATATCCAACCTTTTCCAATAGATTGACTGTTCCTGAAGAAAGCGGGTTGTCTAAATAAACACACCTTTCTTTGTTTCTTGATTCGGAATTAATTTTATCGTTAATATCCTTAATTTCCGCATTCAAGACACTTGCTAAAGTATTCCGACAAGCCTCCGTTGACGTTACAATTACCATAATAGTATCCTCCTTTACTTTTTTAGTAATAATATTATATCACATTTCACATATTTGTTCAACTGCATTATGTAAAACACTTGCAGATCCAAAAAAAAGAATGTAAATACATTCTTTAATTTTATACAAACATAAGAGCAATAACGACTCCAACAAGTATTTCAAATTTTGTCATTTCTTCTAACTTAAATGCTTCTTTAGATTCTTCGGTTGTTTTATTATCTACAATTGAAATGTTATAATATTTTGCATCTTGAAGCTCAAAATAAGTTTTAAAAGATAAATCAGATGTTTTAAGCAAATCTTTTATCTCTATATATTTAGTCCCTAAAAGAACATCTCTTGGTGAATATATGTCTATTTTTATATATTTACTATATAATTCTTCAGTTACATTTCCTTTTAATTTACCCATTATTCTTCCATTTACAAAAGTTGCCTCTGCATGTGTTATTTCAATTTCGTTTGCTATTTCTTTTTTATCCATCTTATCATAGTTAGTATTTAATCCAACTTCAATTAAAAAGCTTGAAAATGCAAAAAATATAGCAATTAAAATAGCATATATAGCAAAAGTTCTCATTTTTTCCATAATTATTTCTCCATTTCTTACCAATATAACACTATTATACTAAAAACTTAAGATTTTTGCAACTTATAGATTGATTTCTATTGGTTTATCCAAATAAACAGAATATATATATGTCTTTTCTACTTTTTTATTTAAGGCATTTTCTAAGGCTTGTTTATATAATTCTAATTGTTTTTTATATTTATCTATCAATACTTCTTCCCTACCTATTTCCACATAATCTGTTTTATAATCTACAAGTATTAAATTATTATATTTATCAATATAATATAAATCAATTATACCTTGAACTAATATTTCTTCACTAGCATTATTTATATATATATCATTAGAATTAATATTTATATAAAAAGGCTTTTCTTTATAAACTTCTTTTGCAGTTTTAAGCTCTTTCCATATATCAGATTTTGTAAATTTAAATATTTTATTTATATTTATACTTTCTGCTTCTTTTTTTGTTATTATTTCATTTTCTAGTAAATTATTTATTAACCATTCTATGTCTTTTATTTGATATTCTTTTTTATAATCTAATTTTTGCATGCACAAATGTACTAAAGTACCTTTTTGGGCAGAAGTTAAAACTTCTTTTATTTCTTCTTGCATAAATTTAGGTTTAACTAGTAAATTAGAATCAATATTATAGATTTTTTCATTAATATTTTTGTTTTGATCTAATTCCTTTATTTTTGTAACTGATGTTTTGCTAGGTATGTTTATAGAATTTTTATATTTGTACTCTTGTTCTAATATGTCTCTAATTTTGTTTATATTATCAGTATTTTCTTCTACTTTATCTAAAGTTTTAAATGCATCTAATATATTTTCTTTATCTTCATTTTTATTGTTTAAATCTTTTAATAATTTATCTTTTTCATAAATATTTAGTTTAGATAAATTTCTTAATTTTTCATCATATAGATATACAAGTTTAATCCAGTCTATATATTTTTTATATTTTTTAACTACTATTGGATTAATTTTATTATTAATTTTTTCATAACTATCTACTATTTCTTGCATATCATTTATTTCTTTTTCATAATCTTTAGAAATTGCAGTAATTACTAGTTTTTCTTTTGCTCTAGTTAATGCAACATATAGTATTCTCATTTCTTCTGATAATGTTTCTTGATATAATTTATTTCTAATTGCTAATTTTGATAATGTATCATATTCTATTTGTCTATCATAATCTATATATTTTACACCTATTCCGATATCTTGATGTAATAATAAATTATTATTTAAATCCATTAAATTAAATTGTTTTGAAGTATTACTTAAAAATACTACTGGAAATTCTAGTCCTTTACTTTTATGAATACTCATAATCCTTATTACATTTTCATTTTCTCCAATTAAATTTGCAGCGCCGATATCTCAAGTATTTACATTTAAATTATCTATAAAATTAATAAAGTTAAATAATCCGTTAAAACTAGAGCTTTCATATTGCTTAGCTCTCTGAAATAACATTCTTAAGTTTGCTTGGCGAAGATTTCCGTTTGGCATTAATCCTACATAATTATAGTAGCCTGTATCTATATATATTTTCCAAATAAGTTCATCTAATGTTAAATATTCTTGTTCTTTTCTCCAGTTTTTGATATTACTTAAAAAACTCTCAATTTTTTCTTTTAAATCTTTATCTACATCTAATTTTGCCTTTATAAGTGTATAATAAAATTTATCATATTTATCATTTAGCCTTATCTTTATTAAGTCGTTATCTGTAAAACCACCTATACTTGATCTTAATACTGTAACTAATGGAATGTCTTGAAGCGGATTATCTATTATTTTAAGCACTGACATAATTGTTTGTATTTCTATTGAATCTAAATATTCTAAAGAGGTATCAGAAAATATAGGAAGCTTTAAATCAAGTAATTCTTTTTCGAATATTGGTGCAATATTTTTAGTACTTCTTAGTAATATAACAATATCCTTATACTTTACATCTCTAAACTCTCCTTTTTTAGTATCATATACTTGATATTTTGAATCTATTAACTCTTTTACTTTGTTAGCTACAAATTTAGCTTCTAATTCCACATCTTCAATTCTTTGTGTATCTTCAGAGGTGTCATCTTCTTCATTATCAATTTTGTTTTCTTTTAAATTAATTATATTAATCTCTGCACTAAAGTTTTGGCTACTTTCTTTGTATTTAGCACCTAGGTTTAAAAACTCATCTTTACTATAATCTATATCTCCTAGGTTACTACTCATAATATTTTCAAAAATGGTATTTGTAAAATCTAATACATTTTTTCTACTTCTGAAGTTTTTAAATAACTTAATTTTTAAATCATCTTCATTTTCTTTTTCTTCCTTTAATTTATATTTTTGATATTTACTCAAAAATAACTCTGGTCTTGCTTGTCTAAATTTATATATACTTTGCTTTATATCTCCTACCATAAATATATTATTACTATTAGATACTGAAGTTAGAATATATTCTTGCACTAGGTTACTATCTTGATATTCATCAATTGCAATTTCACAAAATTTTTCTTGATACTTTTTAGCAGCTGGTGTTCTTTTAATTTTTCCATCTTCATCTTTTACTAATATGTTTAAAGCAAAATGTTCAATATCACTAAAATCTAATATATTTTTTTCTCTTTTTGCTTTATTAAATTTTTCACAAAATTCTAAAACAATATTTTTTAGTTTATCTAAAATTTGGTACATATCATATATATCTTGATTTGCCTCAAGTGAATTAAAAGTTAAAATTTTATCTAGCTTTTTATTTATTTTCTTTTTAACTAAATCTCTTGTCTTTTTTGCATTATCTTTAGCTTCTAAATTGTTTTTTCTATCTAATGGCCACTTTATAAATTCCATAGTTTTTGTTATGTTATATACTTTATCCCATGAATCTATATTATCTAAAATATTATTTAAGTTTTTAATATCATCTTCTATTGTTAAATAAAATTTACTAAGTTCTTCATATTTTGCTAAATCTCTTTTTATTTTTTCTAACACTGCTATATTATCTATTATCTCATCTTCAAATTCTTTAAGTAAAATCTTGCCCCATATAGTTTTAGAAAAGTCTTGGTCTAATTTATCTTTGATATTAAACATTTCTACTTTTTCTAAAAGCCATTTTTCTGGAAATGGATTACTTTGTATATATCCATATATTTTAAGTATCAAATCTTTTAAATTAATATCATCTCTATATGTAGTATATGTATTTATTAACTTTATAAAATCCTCATCATTTGCCTCATACTTTTCTTCAAATAAATCTTCTAATACTTCATACTTTAATATTTCTATTTCTTGTGTTTCACCTATTCTAAAATTTGGAGAAATATCTATTTCAAAAAAATTATTTTTAATTACGTCTAAACAAAAAGAATCTATTGTACATATACTTGCTTTATTTAATAGTATAACTTGTTTTTGTAAATTTTGATTATTTGGATTTTCTTCTATTTTTTTGTAGATTGCTTCTAATATTCTTTCTCTCATTTCAGAAGCAGCAGCATTTGTAAATGTAACTATTAATATTTTATCAATATCAATATTTTCATTTATAACTTTATTTATTATTCGCTCAACTAAAACAGCTGTCTTACCACTTCCGGCAGCTGCTGAAACTAAAATATTTGAATCTTTTTCATATATTGCTTGCTCTTGTTCTTTTGTCCAGTCCATATATCCTCCAACTTTTTTTATAATTTTACCATAAATTCGTTCATGTTACAATAAAAAAGTAGTTTAATATAAAAACCTAAATAATAAGGTTACTTATATATTAAACTACTATATTTTTATTATTTATAATAATAAAGTGTAGAATAATAACTACTATATGCATAATATGATTTACCATCATAATCAAAATAATATTTTACTTTTGTTAATTTATCATAGAATGTTGGTATTGCTGTATAAAAATACACAATTACTGTTTTTCCTGGTTTTATTGTTACAGATGATGTTGGTGTTGCTTTATTATCTTTGACTTTAGCTAATGTAAGATTTCTATCATAAGTACTATAATAAGGATCAATAAGTGATGCTCCTGAAGAATATATCTTTATAGGTTTAGTTCCTTTATTATTAATTTTTATTAATGCCCAATTTGTACTATTATATGTTTTACTTTCCATAAGTGTTGAATATTTTGGCTCTTCTGCTACTTTAATTTTACAAGTATATTTTGTATTTCCAACTTTAGCTGTTATTGTTACAGTTCCCTTCTTTTTAGCAACTACTTTACCTTTAGAATTTACTGTTGCTATTTTTTTATCTGATGTTGACCATTTTATTTTTTGTGATGTTCCTGTGATTTTTAATTTATAACTTTCTTTTACTCTTATTGTTTTTGAAGTTTTATTAATTGATGGTTTTTCTACTTTAATCTCACATTTATATTTTTTATTTCCAACTTTTGCTGTTATCGTTACTGTTCCTTTATTTTTAGCTGTAACTTTTCCATTTTCATTAACTTTTGCAATTTTAGTATTACTACTAGACCATTTTATTTTCTTTTTTGTTCCTGTTACTTTTAATGTATACTTTTCTCCTACATTCATAACATATTTGCTTTTACTTATTTTTATAGTAGCAGCTTCAACCATGTATGATGTATGAGGAATATTATTTATTATAGGAACAACAAACATCATTGTAGATGCTATTAAAATAGCAACAAATATTTTCTTTAAATTTTTCATTTTACCTCTCCTTTCATTTTGTTTTCAAATTATAATATATTTTAAATAATAAATCAATATATATTTTACATTTTCATTGCTATATTAGTATAATAATAGTATAATTATTTATATTATTTAAAGGAGGTTTAAATAAATGGATGAAACTCGTGAAAACTCTTTACTTACAAGAACATTTTTCTGGATGTTTTTAGGTTTGCTTGGTACTGCAATAGTTGCTTGGTACACTTATTCTTCTGGATTATATTTAAAAATTTTAGTTGATGGTTCTTTTGCTATTATAGCTATTGTAGAACTTGTAGTTGTTTTAGTATTTTCACTCTTATTTAGAAAACTACCACCAACAGTTGTAGCTATACTTTATTTTCTATATTCAATGATAAATGGTGTGACTTTTTCAACAATATTTGTAGTATTTGAACTAAATTCAATTGTTCAACTTTTTATAGTAACTGCTTTTATATTTGGAGCTTTAGCGTATTATGGTCATACAACAAAAAATGATTTAAGCAATTGGGGAACTTTATTAATTGCTGCATTAATCGCAGGAATTATTATAAGTATAATAAATTTATTTTTAGGTAATCCAATGTTAGATATAGCTATAGATTGGGCTATGCTTGTTGTATTCTTTGGATTTACTGCATATGATATGAATAAAATAAAGGCTCTGCAGTATGAAGAAGGATTAGACCAAAATAAACTTCATATTTATTGTGCAATGCAATTATATTTAGATTTCATAAATCTCTTTATAAGAATACTATCTATATTTGGAAAAAGAAGAGATTAATAAAAATAACTATAAAAAGGTAACTCAAATTGAAGTTACCTTTTTAATTTATACTTAATTTTATTTATAAGCGTAATTTACAAATACTTTGTATTTTGCTGGTTTAATGTAATTATAGTTAGAATCATATGGATAGTAGTAACGTATTGTATCTTTTGATCCTTTTTTAGTACAATCTGCATAGTGTTCTTCGCTATCTATAAGTTTTCCTTTGTTATTATAGAATAAATAAGTAATATTTATAAATCTTAAATCTTTTCCTGATTTATTCTTTACTTTTGCTTCTATGCAATTATTTTTCTTAGTTGATTTTACTTGTATTTTACTAGCACCATATTTTGTATAATTACTTTTTTGGATAGTTCCCATATCTATTTTAAAGCTTGCATAATCTCTTCTTTTTAATTTAGTATCATAGCAATTGAATGTCATAACACATTTAGAATTAGGTTCTAAGCAATAGTTAAAATTACTTGTTTTATTTATTTTCTTACCATTTGATTTATAAAATGTTACTACAGGTACAAGTCTTACTGCATAAGAATTTTTATTTTTAAAAGTAACTACTATTTTCTTGTCAAGTTTTTCAATACTTGCACTTACTTTGCTTTTACTATAATTTTTAACTGTAACTTTACATTTATATGTCTTATTTCCAACTTTTGCCTTAATGTTTACTGTTCCAGCTTTTTTTGCTGTTACTCTACCTTTTGAGTCTACTGATGCTATACTTTTATTTGTAGAACTCCATTTAATTTTCTTTTTTGTGCCTGATAATTTTAATGTAAAAGCTTCTCCTACATATACTGTTTTTTTAGTATTATTAAGCTTTACACTTGCTGCTTCTACTATGTAACTATCAGAAATTACTGGAACAACTACTGGAGCTACAAGTAATAGTGAGCAAGCAACTAATGATGCTAATAGCATTCTTTTTAATAATTTCATTTTGAAATCCCCCTATTAAAAATTTTAATAATAAAATTATATATTATTTTATTTATATTTTCAATAGATTTTGGTAAAATTTTCTATTTTTATTTAATTATATCTATTCTTCAACTTCCTCAAATTGTGAATTATATAAATTTGCATAAAAACCATTTTTATTTAAAAGTTCTTCATGTGTACCTTGTTCTACTATATCTCCCTCATTCATTACTAAAATTAAATCTGCGTTTTTAATAGTAGATAATCTATGTGCAATTATAAAACTTGTTCTTCCTTTCATTAAATTGTCCATTGCCTCTTGTATTTGGATTTCTGTTCTTGTATCTATAGAACTTGTAGCCTCATCTAAAATTAATATTTTAGGATCTGTTAAAATAACTCTTGCAATAGTAAGTAATTGCTTTTGTCCTGCTGATATATTTGAAGATTCTTCATTTATAACAGAATTATAACCTTTTGGCAATGTTTTAATATAATGATGAACATGTGCAGCTTTAGTAGCTTCTATAACTTGTGCATCTGTTGCATCTGGCTTACCATATTTAATATTATCTTTAATTGTACCGCCAAATAACCATGTATCTTGCAGAACCATACCAAACATTTTACGAAGATTACTTCTTGTAAAGTCATTTATATTTATTCTATCTATATATATTCCACCGCTATTTACATCATAAAATCTCATCAATAATTTTACAATAGTAGTTTTGCCTGCACCTGTTGGTCCAACTATTGCAATTTTTTGTCCTTGCTTTATTTCTGCTGAAAAATCTTTTATAATAGTTTTTTCTAAGCTATATCCAAATTTGACATGATCAAATTTAATATTTGCATTTAATTTATCTATATTTATTTTTTCTTTTGATGTTTCAATTTCTTCATCTTCTTCTAAAAATTCAAATATCCTTTCAGAAGCAGCAATCATTGCTTGTAGCATGCTAGAAACTTGTGCTATTTGTCCTATTGGTTGTGTGAATTGTTTATTATATTGTATAAAGCTTTGTATATTTCCAACTGTTATTTTTCCTTTTATTGCTAAATATCCACCTAAAATTGCAATAGCGACATATCCTAAATTCCCTATAAAATTCATAAGTGGATGCATTAATCCTGATAAAAATTGAGATTTCCATCCTGATTTATATAATCTCTCATTTGCTTTTTTAAATTCGTTTATTGCTTTTTCTTCACCATTAAATGCTTTTACAATTATATGACCACCATATATTTCTTCTACTTGACCATTTACATGTCCTAAATAATCTTTTTGGTCTTTAAAATATTTTTGTGTTCTTTTTAGTATATTTACTACAACTAATATTGAAATAGGTAATATTAGTATTGAAACAATTGTCATAGGTATACTAATAGTAAGCATCATAAAGAATATTCCTATTAAAGTACATATAGAAGTTATTATTTGTGTAACACTTTGATTTAAGTTTTGGCTTAATGTGTCAATATCATTTGTAATTATAGATAACACTTCTCCATTTGTCTTTTTATCAAAATAATTCATTGGCAATTTATTTATCTTTTTAGCTAAATCATTACGAAGTGTATATGTTAGCTTTTGTGCTACACCTGTCATTGTAAATCCTTGTATTAAAGAAAATGCAGCACTTAATATATATAGTGATAGTAATGTAATTAAGATTTCTGCTATTTTTTCAAAATTAATGCCTTCACCACCAGATAATTTGCTAACTAATCCTGTATAAATTTCTGTTGTTGCATTTCCTAAAATTTTAGGTCCAATTACAGAAAATATTGTACTACCTATTGCAAAAATAAATACTACTATTAATGCAAATTTGTATTTTGATAAATAATTAGTCACTAATTTCTTTGTTGTACCTTTTATGTCTTTTGCCTTTTCAGTAGGTATACCTGGACCACGACCTGGTCCAAAATTCATTTTTCTAGTTTTTGCTCCACTCATTATTTATCACCTCTTTCTTCATTTAATTCTTCTTCAGAAAGTTGTGACAAAGCAATTTCTTTATATGTTTGGCAATTATTCATTAATTCTTGATGCTTTCCTTTTCCAACTACTTTCCCTTCTTCTAATACTATAATTTGATCTGCATTTAAAATTGTACTTATTCTTTGTGCTACAATTATTACTGTTTTATTTTTAGTTTTACTTAAAAGTGCTTCTCGTAATTTAGCATCTGTTTTTAAATCTAATGCAGAAAAGCTATCATCGAATACAAATATTTCTGGATCTTTTGCAATAGCTCTTGCAATTGATAATCTCTGTCTTTGTCCTCCTGATACATTATTTCCACCTTGAGATATTTCTGATAAATATTTATCATCTTTTGCTTCTATAAACTCTGTAGCTTGAGCAATCCCTGCTGCATTTTTCATATTTTCATCTGACATATTTTCATCTGAATATTTAATATTAGATTCTATTGTACCTGAAAATAATACTCCTTTTTGTGGTACAAATCCTATTAAGTCCCTTAAATCTTTTTGAGAAACTTCTTTAACATTAACTCCATCTATAAAAAGTTCTCCACCTGTTACATCATAA
>CAZSMG010000019.1:0-18155 GCA_964608075.1 uncultured Clostridium sp.
TTCTCTTATACAATCAAATTTTTTATTCACTTGCATTTACTTTTTTAAGTAACCAAAACTTACAAAAGTTGTAAAACTAAATATAGATTAGTTCTTTTAATACAATTTCTTCAATGCAATGTTTATAGTTATTCATAAGTCCAGTCTATTTTAAAGGGTCAGTATTTTTCAAGTTTTCATCAATAGGATTTTTTTCTAGCATTTGTTGCATAAGTATTTTAAATCTTTGTTTAACTTGTTTGTCTGTTTCAACAATATGTTTTCTTAAAGTTTTGTTCATGAACATTATTATATATTCAGCCTTTTTGTAATTTTTCAAATACTCTAATCTTAAATGACCATATCTACCAACAATATAATCATTTTCATAATCCTCTTTCTCTAAATATAAGTCAGGAATAAAAAAATCTCCTTCTTTGTTAAGTTATCTCTACCATAATAAAATCCTCCTAAAATTCAATTTCACTACTTTTAGAACTATAATTTTATATCTGTTTTGCTGTCTTTTATAAACATATATTTTTAATAAAATTTAAAGTGTCCTTAACTTAAGTCTACTGGGTTAGGACTTATGTCAAAGCCAAAGTCTTAGGCTTCGAGGAAAATTGGTTCAATTTCTAAGGACACGGAAATGAAACATACTGAAATAAATAAAACGGCTTTATAAAAGAACAAATGATTATTGCGAATTATTTGTTCTTTTGTTATAATTTGCAATATAAAGCAAAATAGGAGAAAAATTATGAACAAAGGTAAATTAGGAAAAAATGCAATATTTTTAATCTCAAGTGATTTAATATATACCATAACAGCATTATTTGCAGAAACATTTTTAGTAGCATATTTATTAAAAATAACAAATGACAATATAACACAAGTATCGTTATATTATATGATTATTAACTTTATACATACAATAGGCTCTGTATTTATTGGAAAATTTATAAAAGATGATAAATACAATAAAACAAAAATATTATCTCTCGGAATAATAATAAGAGCTATATTCATTTTATTTATAGTATTATTAGGAAATAAACTATCAAATATGTTTATAATAGTAGCAATTTTTTGTGGTATATCAGAAACCTTATATTGGTCAACTCATGAAATGATATTTGTGGGTATAACGAACAATAGTAATAGGAAAAGTTATATGGCAACTAAGAAAATAGCTAGTACAATAGTACATATAGTTGCGCCAATCATATTAGGTTCAACAATAGAATTATATTCTTTTTCTAAAATTGCAATATATGTTTTAGCATTATCTATAATTCAAATAATTTTATCTTTACAAATAAAAATAGATAGCAAATCTAATATTGAGACAACAAAATTTAGTATAAGAAATTATATAAATACAATAAAATCTAAAAAAGACTTAAAAGTACATAAATACTATAAATCAAATTTATTATATGGAATAGTAGAAGATCCTATGAAAACATTAATAACAATTATTACAATAATGACTTTTAAAACATCTTTAAATTTAGGAATTTTAACAACTATTTTTTCAATATCTCAAATTGCAATTATGTATTTATATAAAAAATTTTATAATAAAAATAATGCCAAATACATATTATTTGCAGTCTCTAGCTTAATTTTTTTAGGTGCTATGGGATTAGTTATTGATATAGGAAAAATAACTTTAATAATTTATAATTTTGCTTGTACAACAGGATTATGTATTTTTGATGCGATATATAATACTCAAAAAGGCGATTTAATAAAGGAATGTAATATTGAAGAATATGATGTGGAACATGTAATGGTTAATTCAATTTTAACATGTTCATCAAGATTTATTGGATTTTCTCTAATATTGTTTGTAGGATTGATAGATAATATGATAGTTTTTAAAGGGTTATTAGCAATTATAGCCCTATTGGTATTGATTTATTCTAGAATCATTGTAAATATAGAAAGAGAAGATGAATAAATAAAATTAAAGAACAATCAAATGGATAAGATAAAATATTTTTAAATTTTAAATCTTAAGAATAATAAATATAGAAAATGGAGTATCCACAAATATGGTTTGCTTGTTAAATAAGTAAAAAAACACATTGAACAGCCAAGTTACAGATGTGTTTTTTTATTGTCTATTTGCTTAAACTATAACACAACTAAGTAAAACAAAAGTAAGTTATTGTTTCTAATAAAATAGTTTTTATTACAGCATTAGTTTCATATCTTATATTCGAAATTATGTATGTAAAATTGTAATACTTGCATTGTTTATTTTATTATATAAAGATTAAGAAAATAGCGGAAATTCAAATAAATTTCCGCTATTTGTAATCTTAGGATTTCTTCTTACTTTGTATAAGTAGATGAGCCAATCAAGACTTTGTTTTTACCATCTTCCGATGCCTCTGTATGACCAAGTATGAAAGATGAAATATCGTATTTGTTTGCAATGGAGATTACTTTTTTTGCATCGTCCATGTTTTTAACGATTATTTCCATACCTATTCCCATATTAAAGGTCTGATACATATGATAAGCATCTATACCACGTATTTCCTGAATTGCCTTGAAAATTGGCGGTATTGATAAGTCACACACTTTATCTTTTACATATGTTATGCCGTTACCAAAGTTAATTGACTTAGTTAGACCTCCTCCAGAGCAATGTATTATACCACTTACTGAAATATCAGCCTGTAATATGTCGTTTATCACAGGAAGATATGTTCTTGTAGGAGATAAAATAGCTTCAGCTACTGTAAGTGATGTTCCATCTAACTTGTCCTCTAAACGATATTCACCGCAGAACAATTTTTCTTTGTCAATGGTACCATCCATGGTTTCTGGATATTTACGATAATGCGGACATAAGAGAGCATTGATTGCTAAAGTCAAGCCATTACTTCTTATACCAGAGTTTTCTTTGTACTCGTAACTGCTTTTGCCGTCTGATGCAAGGCCAACTATGTACTCGCCATAGCCAATATTACTACAATCAATGATTTTTTCTTTGGGAATAACTGCACTTGCAGTAACATCAATTCCCATAGTAGTTGTATAACTTCCTACATCAGCTGTTTCTCCACCGGCATTTTCCAAGTGGATACCTAATTCCTGCATTTTCTGGAAAAAGTTGGAATACCCTTGAATAACCTTTTCTAATGCCTCGTCATTTACTCTGTTAGAGTTACGAGCAATATGGTTTGATATATAAATATCATTTGTAATACCTACGCAAGCCATATCGTCAGTATTCATTACTATAGCATCTTGTGCAAGGTTTGATAGAAAGTCTTTAGTGATACCTTCCACCATAGCTAAGTATGCTACATTACTCTTAGTTCCAACGCCATCAGAATGAATTACCTGCGCATAATTTCTTACAATTTCATCAGGCAAATTCCGTGGCATAGGAAGTATCTGACAAAAGGCACCAGGATATAATCCTTTCGATAAGTTCTTTGTTGCTTTGTGGACGCCTGTCTTTTTTGAAGATACCCCAAGTTCGGCGTATGGGTCGTTAGTTAATTGTTTTCCCATAATTTTTCCTCCTTAAAATTATTTAAAGTTTAAGATTTACATATATTTGGATTATCCAAATATGAGTAATATTATATCAAAGTTACATAATTATGTCGATAAATATCTCTATCAGCGTGTCATATGATTGACTTATTTACTTTTTAGATTTACTTTATTGATAAGTATCTGTTTTTGTGATATCATAGTAACCAATTAATAGATATGGGAGAGATGATATGAAAAAAAGATTATATAAAATAGAACAAGGGAAAAAATTAGATGGAGTATGTGGGGGTATAGCTGAATATTTTGATATAGATCCAACACTTATAAGACTTGCTTGGATTATATTTACAGCATTTGGTGGAAGCGGAATTATAGCATACATTATTGCTGCAATAATTATGCCTAAAAAATCTGATATTGAAATTGATTAAAGAGAGGGAAAGTATGAAAGTATTATATGTAGCATTTAAAGGTATATTAAATTCTTCAAAGATACTACTAGATAATATAAATGTTAATTGCCAAGATAAATTATATCTTAATAATAATTTTAAAATAAGTGAAACGCAATTAGAAAATAAAATAAGAAATAATGATTATGACTTAATTATTTCATTTGGATGGTGCCCATTAGATTATAATTATGTAAAAATCGAAAAAGCAGGGACAGCAAAAGATGGTACTAAATTATATACAAATTATGATATTGATGATTTAGAACATAGCTTCATTAAAAATAATTATAATGTTTTAATATCAGAAGATGCAGGAGACTATTTATGTAATAACATATATTATCATGGATTAAAATATATAAAAGATAATAATTTAAAGTGCAGGATGATTTTCATACATATACCTAAATTAAAAAATATAGGTAATATTAAAAGATTGTCTAGTATATTTAATAAATAAAAGGAGGAAAAAATGAAAAAATTTGGAAATTTTTTATGGGGAGTAGTATTTATAATACTTGGGTTAATATTAGGAGCAAATGCATTAGAAATAACTAATATTAATATATTTTTTGATGGTTGGTGGACATTATTTATTATAGTGCCATGTTTTATAGGAATATTTAAAGAAAACGAAAAAATAGGAAATTTAATAGGTTTAGTAGTAGGAATAGTATTACTATTATGTTGTCAAGACTTATTAGATTTTAAATTAGTATGGAAGATACTATTTCCAGCTATATTAGTTATTATTGGTGTTTCAATAATGTTTAAAGATACTTTTAATGGTAAAGTATCTAAAGAAATCAAAAAAATAAATGAAAAAAGAACAGGCATAAATGAATATTGTGCAACATTTTCAGGTCAAGATGCTAAATTTGATGGAGAAGAATTTAAACGGAGCAGATTTAACCGCAGTATTTGGTGGTGTTAATTGTGACCTAAGAAAAGCAATAATAAATCAAGACCAAGTTATAAATTGTTCATCAATATTTGGAGGAATTGATATATTAGTTCCAGAAAATGTAAAAGTAAAAGTAAAATCATCATCAATATTTGGGGGAGTTTCAGATCATAGAAAAAATCGTACAGAAAGCCAAGATGTTAAAGTTATATATATTAATGCAACATGTATATTTGGAGGTGTTGAAATAAAATGACACAAGCGCAAAAAATAATAAAATACATATCTATTGCGTTTGCAATATTTCTTATTGTAAATATAATATCATTAATATTATTTGGATTATATCAATTTGCAAATATACTAGGTTTAACTGAAAATGAGGATATAAATATATCAGAAATGCAAGATGTAGATGGAACACTAATAAATGATGAAATTGATACTATAAAAATCGAATTACAAACTTCTAATTTAAGTATAAAAATAGGAGATAGTTTAAAACTATCAAGCAATAGTAATAATATATCATATAAACAAGATAATGGTAGATTAAAAATAGAAGAGGAAGAACATAGTTGGTTTTTTAATAAACAATCAAGTAATTTGGTTTTATATATCCCAGAAGATATGGTCTTTAAAAAAGTAGAAATAGAAACAGGTGCTGGAGAAATAAACATAGAAACTTTAAATACACAAAAACTATCATTTAAATTAGGTGCAGGAAAAGCACAAGTAAAATCTTTAAGTGTAATTGATAAAGCTAAAATAGAAGGAGGAGCAGGCAAGCTAGAAATATTAAGAGGCACAATAAATAATTTAGACTTAGATATGGGTGTTGGTAAATTTGTTCTTAATGCTAAATTAACTGGAAAAAGTAATATTAATGCGGGAATTGGAAGCATAGATATAGGTTTAATAGATGGAATAGAAAATTATACTATAAAAGCTAATAAAGCAATAGGTTCTATCAATGTAAATGGAAAAGATTTTACAGACAAATTTGAATATGGAAATGGAGAAAGTTACATTAAGATTGATGGTGGAATAGGAAGTATAAATATAAAATAGAGGGGGAATTAAATAAATGCAAGATTTTGTAATGTCTATGATATGGTTTTGGATATCCTATATTTTAGTTACTTTTATTGGAATTTTACATACTATATTTAATATTAAAGTTTTTAAGATGAAATCTATGAAAGAAAGTGAAGGTATGGGAGAGGGATATGAAAAAACAAAGCCTTGGCATCCACTTTATAATATAATACTATTTACTATTTTTGGATATATATATATTAATGGGTTATCTAATCCAACAATAAATGAAGCATTTATTACAGGTGCAATATGGACATTAATTTGTATCATATTTGATCTTTTTGGATGGATTATAATAAAACATCCATGGAGCTTAAGTTTTAAGGAATTTTATATTGATTATCAACCATGGATAAGTCTAATTTATATAGCAATATTTTTAGGACCTATAATTGGTTATTATATAGTAGTAATTTAAAAAGATTTTTATAAGAATAGAAACAATATTAATTTATTTTATATTGTAGGATATTTTAAATAGGTAAGTTGAAGGGCAGATAATTAGTTATCTGCCCTTATGACTGATTTGTTGAACTGAATAAAAAAATAAAATATTTTGTAACAAAATAACAACAAAAGATACTAAATAAGTGAAAGGAGGAAAATATTATGCAGGATATGGATAAAATATATGAAAAATATGGTGAAATTGTTTATAAATATGTATTCTGCTTAACTGGTAATAAAGATACAACTGAAGAAATCGTCCAACAAACTTTTTTAGTAGCTGTTAAAGATATAAATAAGTTCAGAGGTGAATGTAAAATATCAACTTGGCTATGTCAAATTAGTAAATATATATGGTATAAGAAATCAAAAAAAGAAAAATTAAAAAAAGAAATACCATTAGATATATTGCAAAATACATTATATATAGAAGAATCAATAGAAGAAAATTTTTTAAATAAAAACAAAAAGATAGAATTATTTAAAAAATTACAAAATTTTGATGAAGATACTAAAAATGTAATGTATTTAAGAATATTTGGTAATTTTGAATATAATGAAATTGCTGAAATTATGAATAAAACATCAAATTGGGCAAGAGTTGTATTTTTTCGTGGTAAGCAAAAATTAAAGGAGGAATTAAAAAATGAAAAATGAATGTGATATTGTTGAGGATTTACTATTTAGCTATAATGATGGTATTTTAAGTAACACTTCTAAAGAATTAGTAGAAGAACATTTGAAAAAGTGTGAGAAATGTAAAAAGATTTTAGAAGAAATAAAACAGGAAAATGATGAAAAAAATCAAGTCAAAGAAATTGACCTCTTTAAAAATATTAAAAAGAGCATAAATAAAAAAAATATAATAATATTAGTGTTTTTTATAATTTTAATAATTGTGATTCTATTTAATATACAAGTATATAATAATTATAATGAAGTTACTTCTTCAATGGAGATATATTTAAAAGATGATATAACAGACCAACAAATAGAAAACATTAAAAACAAAATAATTGAAAAAAGTGATAATATAGAGATGGAATATATTTCAAAAGAAAAAGCATTGGGTAGATTTAAAAATAATTTTGGAGAAAATGAAAATTTATTAAATAGTTATGATAATCAGAGTAATCCTATACCTGCTTCTATTGAAATAAAAACAGATACGAAGATTCAAACAATAGCAGAAAGCATACAAGATATGCCAGGAATAGTTCATATAACAACACATATAAATTCTAATCCATACGAATTATTCTATAAAAGAATTATGGAAAAGTAGCATTTTATATCAAATTATTAGGAAGATACTTAGTTGTGAGATTATATGTATTTTATGTTATAATTATTTTGGTAACTTAAAATTTGAGGAGATAATATGTTATGAAAGATAAGTTAATATTATTATCAAATATAGATAAAATACATACTACTAAAATGGGAGTAGATAGAATTAAAAGAAATCTAAAAATAGATACTAATGATGTTGTCAATTATTGTAAGGAAAAGATATTAGATAGTAATTGCAATATTTATAAACAAGGTAAGAATTGGTATTGTAAAATTGATAATATAGAAATAACTATAAACCAATATAGCTATACAATTATTACAGCTCATTTAATAAAATAACATTTACATTTAATAAATATTAACCATTAGTTGATACAAAAATAACCCCACTCAACTAATGGTATGTGGATTATTTAAATAAAAATGATTGTATTAAAACTAAAGGAGGTAAGTATTTATGAATCAAGTAAAAATTGGTAGATTTATTGCACAATAATGTATTGTTTTCAATGCATGTAAACAGAACAAGATATATGAAGTGCCCTAAATGTCGCAAGAGAAGTTGGAACAAAAAGGTTTTAATTAAATAGAATTTAGTTGTTAAATAAGACTACAAATTGTAGTTTTATTTTTTTTATTATTTGTCACTTTCTTGTCACTTTAAATGTAATATAATCAAAATAGTAAATGAAAGGAGAATTTTTATGGAGATTTTAAAAGTAGAAAATTTAACTAAAATTTATGGAAAGGGAGAAGCACAAGTGGTGGCTTTAGATAACATTTCTTTTAAAGTTGATAAAGGAGAATTTGTTGCTATTGTAGGAACATCAGGTAGTGGAAAATCAACACTTTTACATTTAATAGGAGGAGTAGATAGACCAACAAGTGGAAAAGTACTAATAGATGGAAAAGATATATATAAATATAATGATGATCAACTAGCGATTTTTAGAAGAAGACAAGTAGGTTTGATATATCAATTTTATAATTTAATACCTATTTTAAATGTAGAAGAAAATATAAAACTTCCTTTAAATTTAGACAATAGAGAAGTTGATAAAAAAAGATTAGATGAATTAATAAATTTATTAGGTTTAAGCAATAGGAAGACACATTTACCAAATGAATTATCAGGAGGACAACAACAAAGAACTTCAATAGGTAGAGCATTAATTACAAGTCCTGCAATTATATTAGCGGATGAACCTACAGGAAATTTAGATTCTAAAGCTAGTGATGAAATAGTAGAGTTACTAAAAAAATCTAATAGAGACTATAAACAAACAATAATTATGATTACTCATAATATGGAAATTGCTAAATGTGCAGATAGGATTATAAAGATTGAAGATGGAAAGTTGTTATAGGGAGGTCTAAAAATGAACATTTTAAAACAATTATCTATAAAAAGCTTGATATTAAATAAAAAAAGAACAATAAGTACTATAATTGGAATAATTCTTTCATGTAGCCTTATATGTGCAGTAGCTACAATGTTTACTAGTTTTCAAGAAACTTTAATTCAAGAAGCTATATTTGATACAGGATATTATCATATAAAACTTTCTAATGTTTCTAAAGACAATATAAAAGAGTTAGAAAATAATAGAGATGTAAAAAGCATGTATACTACTGAAGAAGTAGGATATGCAAAATTAGAAAATAGTAAAAATGAATATAAACCATATATGCATTTATATTCAATGAACAAAGAGGTTTTTGAAAATTTAAAATTTAAAATCTCAGTGGGAAGATTTCCAGTAAATAGTGATGAAATAATTATTAGTAAACATATTATTAATAATGCTAAAGTTGAATTTAAGGTAGGAGATACAATTACAATAGATGTAGGGCAAAGAAAGTCTTTAGATGGATATGATTTAGATGTATCTAATAATTATAATGAGACAGAAGAACAAATTAAAGATAGTCAAAAACATAATTTTAAAATAGTTGGTATAATTGAAAGACCTAATTATAGTTTTGAAAGTCGTAATGACCCTGGTTATACTATTATTACTACTAATATTGGTAAAGGTAAAAATAATGTGTATTTATCTTTAAAAAGTCCAAGGCAATATAAAACTTCAGTAGTAGAATTATTAGGTGCAAAAGATTATAAAGAAGTAGAAAAAAGATCAGGTAATTTAAAATATAATGATTATTCTTTAAATAAAGAACTTTTAAGATGGGAAGTAGCTGCATTTTCTGATTCAACAGTTAATATGTTATATTCAGTTATAGGCGTTGTAATATTTATAATTATATTTACAAGTGTATTTTGTATTAGAAATTCATTTGCAATAGCAATGACAGAAAAGATAAAAATGTATGGAATGCTATCAAGTGTAGGCGCAACATCAAAACAAATAAAGAAGAATGTTATATTTGAGGGACTAATTCTTGGTGTTATTGGAATTCCATTAGGAATTATATCTGGTATATTTGCAGTATTTGTATTAATACAAATAGTAAATGTTTTAATTGGTGATTTTATAAATGCCACTAATGGAATTATTCTTAAAGTTTCCATACTACCAATATTAATATCTATTATTTTAGGTATTATTACTATATATTTATCTGCTATATCTTCAGCAAGAAAAGCGAGTAAAGTAAGTCCAATTGAACAACTAAGAAATTCTAACGATATTAAAATTAAAAATAAGAAACTTAAAGTTCCTAAAATTATTTCTAAACTTTTTAAAACTGGTGGAGTATTGGCCTACAAAAATCTAAAAAGAAGTAAGAAAAAATATAGAACAACAGTAATGTCAATAGCAATTAGTGTTTTTGTATTTATAACAATGGATGTATTTATAACAAATGCTTTTGATTATTCAGGAAATTACTATGAGGATTATGATTACAATCTCATATTATATGGGAATCTAGACAATTTATCCGAAAGCGAATTAAATAAAGCTTTATCACTTGACAATATTAATGAACATTTTATGTTATATGAAAGTAAAGAAGATTATATAGAAATCAAAGATTTAAGTAAAATAAATGAAACAGAACAAAATGGTCTTGATTATGACGAAGATTCAGGACAGAAAATGTCTAGGTTACAAGTTGTATCGCTTGACAATGAATCATTTAAAAAATATGCTCAAAAAATAGGGCAAGATTATGAAAAAGTAAAAGATGTAGGAATTCTAATTGATGACATTAACTATTATGATGAAGAAGCTAAAAATACAAAAAAAATTAGAATATATAAATATTCAAGAAATGATACAATTACAGGAACATATAATAATAAAGAAATAAACATTAAAGTTGGTGTTATTACTGATATCAGACCTTATGGTTTAGAAAAAACTTATTATTATGGAGGATATTTAATTGTTGATAAAAATGTATATAAAGATTTTAAATTTAATCTAGATAGTATTTATATAAATTCAGAAAATCCAGATAAACTTGAAAGAGATATTAAAAATTTAGGAAATAATATATCGATATCAAATATTGATGCTGAAGTTAAAGAACAAAAATCTATGGTACTAGTAATAAAAATTTTCTTATATGGCTTTATATCAGTTATTACACTAATTGGAGTTACTAACATATTTAATACAATAACATCAAATATGGAATTAAGGCAAAAAGAGTTTGCAATGTTAAAAAGTATAGGTATGACTAAAAGAGAATTTAATAGAATGATAAATTTAGAAACCATATTTTATGGAACGAAATCTTTAATATATGGTACTATATTGGGACTAATTGGGACATTTGCTATATATAAAGCATTTTCAGTTAAAATTGATAGTGGAATGTATATACCTATAAAACCTATATTTATTTCAGCAGTTTTTGTATTTGCATTAGTATTTATAATTATGAGATATTCAATAAGAAAAATAAATAAACAAAATACTATAGAAACAATAAGAAAAGATAATATATAAAATAGGGGCTGGAAAAGCCCCCTTATTTATTATATAATATCTATGGAGGAGATTATATGGTAATTTTATTAATAGAAGATAATGAAATGGTAGCAAAAGGGTTAGCATATTCATTAAATCAAAATGGGTATGAATTAGTTCACACAATAAATGTAAATGAAACCATAAAATATTTACAAATCAAAACTGCTGACTTAATAATACTTGATATATCACTTCCAGATGGAGATGGTTTTGACTTATACGAAAAGCAAATAAGAAAATTGAAAATACCAACTATTTTTTTAACTGCAAAAGACGATGAAGATGATATAGTAAAAGGCTTAGAATTAGGAGCAGAAGATTATATTACAAAACCTTTTTCAACTAAGGAGTTAATTGCAAGAATTAATAAGATTTTACTTAGAAAGAATACAAATTTTATAATAAAAGTAGATAACATTAAATTTGATATAGATAAAATGGTAGTTTATAGAGATGATGAAGTAATAGAATTAACAAGTTTAGAAATAAAGATATTACATTTATTATTTATAAATATAAATAAAGTTGTTACAAGAGATGATATTATAGATAAGATTTGGGAATGGACGGGAAACGATGTTAATGATAATACTGTAACAGTATATCTAAAAAGAATAAGACAAAAATTACAATCAGATATTATAGTTACTGTAAAAGGAATAGGATATAGGATAGATCAAAATGAAAAATAAAATTGAATTAAAGAAAACACTAATCATAAGTATTAGTGTAATAATAATTATAAATATAGTTTTTGGAATTATTAATTATTATCAATATAAAAAATACACTCAAAACTTTAATAATAAACTTAATAAAGTAATTTATAAATTAACTGAAAAATATCCACATATAGAAAAAATAGAGTTAATAGATATTTTAAATGGTAGTAATGATGAAGGGAAAAATTTATTAAAAGAGTATGGAATAGATTTAAATAAAGATTCAGTTATATTAGAAAATTATAGTTATTTTAAATTATTTCTAGTATTAAATATAAGTATATTGGTAATTTTATCAGTTTTATTACTAATAATATTTTTGAAATATAATAAAACTAAAGATAAAAAATTACAGGAAATAACTAAATATATAGAGGAAATTAATAGAAAAAATTATAAAATAAGTATTGATGATAACACAGAAGATGAATTATCAATACTAAAAAATGAAATATATAAAACAACTATAATGTTAAAAGAACAAGCAGAAAATTCATTAAAAGATAAGGTTAATTTAAAAGATTCTTTATCAGATATTTCACATCAATTAAAAACGCCTTTGACATCAATTATTATTATGTTAGATAATATAATAGATAATCCTAATATGGAAAGGCAGACAAGAGATGAATTTATAAAGGATATAAAAAGAGAAATAACAAATATAAATTTTCTAGTACAAGTTCTTTTAAAATTATCGAAATTTGATAGTAATGCAATTAACTTTATAAATAAAGAAATTAAAGTAAAAGACATAATAGATGAAGCATTAAAGAATGTTTCTACATTATGTGATTTAAAAGATGTAAAAATTGTATTGAAAGGAGATTTTAACAATACAATTAATTGTGATTTTAAATGGCAGGTTGAAGCAATTACAAACATATTAAAAAATTCTATTGAGTATTCTGATAGTTCTAGTAAAATAGTAATTGAATGTGAATATAATAAAGTTTATTCTAAAATTTCTATTATTGATCAAGGAAAGGGAATTTCAAAACAGGATCTACCTCATATATTTGAGAGATTTTATAAAGGAAAAGACTCTTCTAAAGATAGTATTGGAATTGGATTAGAATTAGCTAAAAAAATTATAGAAAGAAATAATGGAACTATTAGTTTAGAATCAGAAGAGAAAAAAGGAACAACATTCATAATAAAATATTTTAATTAACAAGTAAAAATATTTAAGTACTGACTTTGAAATTTTATTAGAAATTTAGTATACTAATCATATGCATAAAAATAAATAAATTAAGTTTTGCTAAGTAAAATAATATAAAAAAGCATAATTAAAAGTAAATCTACTTTAATTATGCCTATATATTTTTTTAACTAATTCTATAATGACCTATTATATTATTATAGTACTTAAGTATATCCTCTTCGTATCTTATTTGATATGGATTAGCATGGTGAATTATAAAAGGTGTTCCATATTTATTTCTCTTATCAGATATAATTCCAATATGATCTTTAAATACAATAATATCTCCACCTTGCCATTTGTCAATTTCTTTTATATCTGTTGATAAAGATATAGCAGTGTGTTTAAAGTATATATCTAAATTTCTTACTCTTCTAAAATCAATATTTTTATCTATAATATCAATATTATATTCTTTTTTATTATTTATAATATCTTGGTTAACAAGTTCCATTAAGTTATACCCTGAATTTAAAAGTGCAATACCTACTACATCTGTACAAACACCATATTCATCATTAGGATATCCTGTACTATAATATTTACTTTCATATTTTGGCTTGGTTTTTATATACTCCTTAGCATTATCTAATATATCTGTTTGATCATCAATTCCATCATTATCCTTATCTATAGAGCTAAGATAACTAGAAATATTAAAATCTAAATTACTATACGATTTGTGCTCGATTACATTAAGTAAATATAAAATAATTAATACAAATAAAAGAATAATAAAACTAATACATAATAATATAAATAATATTTTTTTCATATACTTATAATCTCCAAACTATTTATTATTTCTATTTTTAAATTTTTCAGTTTCTTCTTTTATATATATTGTACTTCTATTACAGCAGGGATTATCTAAAAAGCAATGACTATAGCAACCTCTACAATTTTTTGTACTTAGATATTTTTTTAATTTTTCATTATCTATTTCCATTATTTACTCCTTTAATAATTGATATTTTTAATTTCTTTATAAACATCCTTGTTTATATAATTTTTGTTTATCTCAACATTTTCTCTTATTTTGCTTGAACTTATGTTATAGTTATTTCTAAGCTCATCAACTATAACATTTTTAATATTAAGATATTTAGCTACATATTCTCCATATTTTTCACTACTATAAAAGTGAGTTACAGGAATATCTTTTATTATTTTTAAAAGGTATTCCATTTGGATTGTTACACTTTTTTTATCAAGTCCATATTGCTTTGGGCTATCATATGCTTTTAAAATTTTCACATTTGGAAATGCTTTAGTAATCCAATTTATTTTAGTACGCATATCAATATTAAATTGAGGTGTATCATACACTACAACATAAAATTCATCCATATCCTTTAGAGCAGTTTCTATTAAATATTCATGCCCTTTATGAAAAGGAGCAAATTTTCCTATTGTAAATCCTATTTTCATATATATATTACTCTCCTTTAAAAGAAATTGATTCTTATATAATGATAACACTTAAAAAGTTAATAGGCAATAAAAAAAGACGTATAAAACGTCTAATTTTCAATAATTGTTTTTGCAACTTTATAAATCATTTTTTGCTTTTCAGGAGGACAACTTTTTAGTAAGTCAGAAAATTCTTTGTTTAGATATTCGTTTGAATTAATAGAAGCGCCATTTAATACATATCCTTCTGAAATTTCTAATATTTTACATATTTGATTTAATCTTTTTAAATTTATATGAGAGCTTCCTCTTTCAACTCTACTTAAAAATGCAACAGAAACATCTAATTCTTCTGATAAGTCTTCTTGAGTCAAATTTTTAGCAAGTCTTGCTTGTTTTATTCTAGACCCAATAATTGTATAATCTAAAGCCATTATAATCACCTTCCAATAAATAAAATATAGCATCAAAGTAAAAAATTTTACAGAAACCTAAAAGTAAATAATTAACTTAAGAGTAAATCATTATTAAATAGTATGTTCTAATACTTAAATATTATTCCTACATATTAGCAAAACTGAGAAAAAAGGAGAATAATAAAGAATACTAAAGTAAAAAATATCAAAAAAAGGAGAAAAATGGAAAAAGATGATATTTTTTTAATAAATTATAGAAAATAATGAATACATAATTTGCAAATGTTAAGAATATATAGTATAATAAATTTTGTTGCATAAAAAATTAAAGGAGAGTGAATATATATTTTAAACAGAAAAATAAACTATTATACTAAAAAGAGTTTTAAATTTTTTGGACTAATTATAATATCTTTTGTAATAATATTATTAATATTAAGTTCGAAATTTAAAATATGTTATGCAGTAATATTAAATGACAAAAGTATTGGATATGTAGAAAATAAAGAAGAATTTGAAAGTATGATAGATGACCAAATTTTAAAGGTAGCAGGAAATAATATAGAATTTGTAGATATAGATATTAAACCTATATATGAAAAAAAGTTATTAAGTAGATTAAATAGTACAGATGAAGATAAACTTATATCAATTTTAAAAGATAATACAACAATAACATATAAATTTTATGAAATCTCATTAGAGGATGAACCTAAAGCATTTGTTGATACAATTGAAGAAGCTGAACAAATGGTAAATAGTATCAAAGAAGAGCATAATAATGATATAAATTTAAATCTTAAAATTATAGAAAGGTATACAAATAATATAGAGGAAGTAAAAACAGATTCTATAGAAACTGCAGAAAATAATTTAGAAAACGAAATTATAAAAATAGAACAAGAAAATAATGTGCCAAGTATTAATGGAATAAAACTTGCACAAACTCCAGTCAAAGGTACAATAACATCAAGATATGGGGCAAGTAGTAGAATTAGAAGATCTTCTCATACTGGATTAGATATAGCATGTAAGGCTGGAACAGATATAAAAGTTGTAGCAAGTGGTAAAGTAATTTTTGCCGGAAAAAGTGGATCATATGGAAATTTAGTAAAAGTAGATCATGGTAATGGAGTTGAAACTTGGTACGCACATTGTAATAGTATTTATGTAAAAGAAGGTAAACAAGTTAAGCAAGGTGATGTAATTGCTGCAGTTGGTTCAACAGGAAATTCAACAGGACCACATTTACACTTAGAAATAAGAGTTAACGGAAATACAATAAATCCACAAAATTATTTATATAAGAAGTAGTAAAGATATACTACTTCTTATATTATTTAAACAAATTATGTAAAAAATATTCCAATATATGTAAAACTATGTTATAATAGATATATATTTTTGTAGAAAAGGAGACGAAAGAATGAAACAAAATGAGTAGCGGCAGCATGAAATAGAAAAATTAAGAAGTTTTTTAGAAGATACGACAGAATACATCGTAAAAAATTATGATGATTATGGAGATTTTCTAGAAAGTATAACAGAATACATCATAAAAAATTATGATGATTATAAAAATTTTCTAAAAAATCAAAAATTAGTAAGGGAGGAATCAGAAGAAGATAAAAAGGCATATTACAAAGAAGCATATAAAAAGGTAACAAATTATTTATATAGTTTAGGATTTTCACATTCTTCGACAGGATTTGACTATTTAAGGGATGCGATATTGATATATGGTTCGTATAAATCATTTAAAGCAATTGACATTGATATTGCAAAAAAATATTGTGTTCGAAGTAAAAATGTTGAGCGTTATATAAGATGGGCAATAGATAAAGCATGGCATAATGGGGACTATTATGTTAAAAAGGCTATTTTAGGAAGTAGATATTCAGATAATTTTTCTAGAACTGAATTTATTAAAGTAAGTTATGAAATATTAAATCTGAGAAGTATTGATATTACTCAAACAATAAATGATATAAGTGATATCATTTTAAATAAGCCTAATAAGGTCAGGAAAAAGATTTCAAAATACTTAACCATGCTTGATATACCAAAAGAAACAAAGGCATATGAATATCTAAAAGAGGCGATTTTTATTTATTTAAGCAGTAATAGTGAAATAATGCAAATAACTACAGAAATTTACCCAAATATTGCTAAAAAATACAAAACTACAATTTATATTGTAGAGAGATGTATTAGAAATGCTATAGAAATGGTTCATAGTAAAGCAGATATTGATATTTTATATAATCTTTTTGATAATATGATTCCACTTGATAAAGGAAAAATGACAAATTATGAATTTATTCGTACAATTGCTGATTATGTCAAATTTGAACTCTATTAGTTTCCTTATAGGTCTGTACATAATGTACAGACCTAATTCTATATATAAAAAATTTCTTGACAAAATTTTCTAATAATATATAATAGAATTGGTTAAACTAAAGAAGTATATAGTCTATTAAAAATACATATTAATAGATTATAAAGGGAGGTACAAATATGTCAGATGAGAATCTTGAAGAAGAAGCAAGAGTAAAACAAATGATTGATGATTTGGTTGAGAAAGCTAAAGTTGCATCAAAAGAGTATTTAGATTTAGATCAAGAAACAGTAAATAATGTAATAAAAGCAATGTCAATGGCAGGACTAGAACATCATATGGAACTTGCAAAAATGGCAGTAGAAGAAACAGGAAGAGGAATTTATGAAGATAAAATAACAA
>CAZSMG010000020.1:0-17902 GCA_964608075.1 uncultured Clostridium sp.
ACTACATAGCTAAAGCCTTTGTTACTACCGGCATAGCCGGAAGGTTACTTACACACTTAAAAAAGTCTCACTTTATGTGAGACTTTATAAAAAACTATGCATAATTTTTTATTTTAATTTAGCTTTAAGCAATAGCTGCATTTAATTTTTTAGATAAACTTGATTTTTTTCTAGCTGCTGTGTTTTTAACAATAACACCTTTTGTACAAGCTTGATCAATTTTTTTAGTAGCTTCTGAAAATAAAGTTTTAGCTTCATTTATATTTCCAGCTTCTATAGCTTGTTCGAATTTTTTAACAGCTGATTTATAACCAGATTTTATCATATTATTTCTTAAAGTTTTCTTTTCAATAATTTTAACTCTTTTCTTAGCTGATTTAATATTTGGCATATAAAGCACCTCCTCTTAGTAAAATAAACTATAACGCATATCATTATAACACACAACAAATACTTTGACAAGTATAAAAGTGAAATTTTTACAAATTGTATAATATCATTCAAATGCAATACTTTTCATATGTTAATTTATTAAAATTTATTCTTCTATTTTTAATTGTTCACCTTCTAGTTCTTCCTTTTTATTTTCTTCCTCAACAACAGAAGTACAATGAGGACATCTGCTAGCCTTTATATTAATCTCGCTATAGCAAAATGGGCAAATTTTGCTTATAGGCTCTGGAGCTGGTTTTATTTTTTTGTTCTTTAATTTTCCATTTTTATCTAGCCTTTGAGTAAATTTTTCTAATTCGCCAAACTTTATTTTTTCTAATTTTTTATTAAAACTATTAAGATATTTAATAAATAAAAAGATAGAAAAGGCTATAATTATAAAATTAACTATTTCAGTAATAAAATTACCATATTTTATTGTAGCATTTCCTAATGTAAAAGTCATATCTGTAAAATCAACTTTACCAGTAATAATAGATACAAAAGGCATTATAATATCTGAAACTAGTGAGTTTACTATTTTTTGAAAGGCACCACCAATAATTACACCAACAGCTAAATCCATAATATTTCCTCTTGTTGCAAACTCTTTAAATTCTTTTAACATAATATTTCCTCCATTTTTTATTATAAATTTATAATAAATTATTAGTAAAAAAAAGTCAAGATATAGTTGTAATATGTATATATATGTGATATATTATAAAAGAAAAAATGGAGGTACACATATGATAGCGATTGGTAGTGATCATGGTGGATATAAGTTAAAAGAAGAAATAAAAAGATACTTAAAAGAATTAGATATTGAATATAAAGATTTTGGAACAGATAGCGAAGAAAGAACAGATTATCCAATATATGCTAAAAAAGTAGCAGAAGAAGTAAGTAAAGGTAGATGTGAGTTGGGAATTTTAGCTTGTAGAAGTGGAGCTGGAATGACAATAGCTGCTAATAAATTTAAAGGAGTAAGAGCTGCTAACTTTACAAATGAACAAGAAACACAATTATCTACATCTGATGATAAAATAAATGTAGCTGTTTTTGGAGGAGATTATATTAAATCAGATTTAGCACTAAGAATGGTTAGAATATGGCTTGCAACAGAGTTTAAAGGTGGAAGATATCAAGAAAGATTAGATATGTTAGAAGAAATAGAAAAAGAAAATATGAAATAGTGGAGGACAAGCTATGTGGGGAAATATAGCTATAGCATTTTTGTTAGCATATATAGTATCATTTATGGCAACACCATATACTATAAAATTAGCGGAAAAGATTGGTGCGGTTAGTGAAGAAAAAGGAGAAAGAAGAACACATAAAAAAAATATGCCAAAGTTCGGTGGAGCAGCAGTAATATTAGGTTTTTTAGTATCTGTTGCATACTTATTAATTATAATGAGCATAGAGGGAAGCTTTGAATTATTTTCAGAAGAACAATATGGCTATAAATTAGTAGGCTTATTTTTAGGTATAATTGTAATATCTATTACAGGCATAATTGATGATATAAAAACACTAAAACCAATACCAAAATTAATAGGGCAAATTATATCAGCATCTATTATAGTAGCATTTGGAATAAAAATAGAAAATTTAAGTATACCATTTTTATATAATATAGGTTTAAGTGATGCATTTTCTACAATTGTTACAATTATATGGATAGTGGGTGTTACAAATGCAATTAATTTAATAGATGGATTAGATGGATTATCATCAGGAATATCAATAATTTCGTGCTTATCTTTACTAATTATATTTGCACTTAACGAGTCACCAATAGTAGCAGTTATTTTAACAACAGCATTAGTTGGAGCATTAGTTGGATTTTTACCATTTAATTTTGCACCAGCTAAAACTTTTATAGGTGATATAGGGTCAAACTTTTTAGGGTTTGTACTTGCTGTTGTATCTATATTAGGAGTTGCCAAAACATATACTGCAGTAGTTATTATTCTACCTGTAATAGCATTAGGATTACCGATTTTTGATACAGCTTTTGCAATAATAAGAAGATTGATAAAAGGAAAGTCATTAAAAGCAGTATTCCAAGCGGATAAAGGACATTTACATCATAAATTAGTTGCAAAAGGATTTAGTCAAAAACAAGCAGTATTAATACTATATGGAATAAGTGCAGCATTTGGTATGTTTGCAGTAATATTATTTGATAGTGGAATTTGGAAAGCATTATCATTTTTACTTATGATAATAGCAGCAGTTGGTTTAGGATATAAAAACTTATTTAAAAAGGAAAAATACAAAGAAGGGAAAATGATGGAATGTACAGTTTGCAAATATATTTATAATCCAAAATTTGGAAATGAGAAAGCAGGAATAAAACCTGGAACAGAATTTTTAGAATTACCAGAAACGTGGGTATGCCCAGTATGTGGAGAAGGAAAAGAAATGTTTGAAATACATGAATAAGTGTTAAATAAAAGCTCGTATAAAATATATGAGCTTTTTATATACATTATTTTACAAAATAAAAAATATATGTTATAATAGATTAGAATATGCAGAAAAAATTGATATGTTCTTTTTTTCTGTTGAAGGGAGAGCCTATATTGGAAGATATAGATAAAATAATAAAACTTTTAGCATATGATGGAAAAATATCTGTTATATGTGCAAGAACTACTAATTTAGTGGATAAGTCAAGGAAAATTCATAATTTAAGTCCAGTTGCTACAGCAGCTTTTGGTAGGTTATTGACAATATCTTGTATAATGGGCTCAGAGATGAAATCTAGTAAAGATAAATTAACAATTCAACTTAAAGGTGATGGACAAATAGGAATGATGGTTACAGTTACAGATAGTTTCCCGCAAGTTAAAGGTTATGTAAGTAATCCTTTTTTAGACATACCCTTAAATGAAGATAAAAAGCTAGACGTAGGAGGAGCAGTAGGACAAACTGGATTTATAAATGTAATAAAAGATTTAGGATTAAAAGAACCTTATAAAGCAATAAGTCCATTAGTATCAGGAGAAATTGCAGAAGATTTTGCAAACTATTTTGTGAATTCAGAGCAAAGAAAATGTGCTGTTGCTTTAGGAGTTTTAGTAAATAAAGATGGTATTAAATCAAGTGGAGGATATTTAATAGATCCAATGCCAGATGCAACACAAGAAGATATAGCAAAAGTAGAGCAATCAATATTTAAAGCAGGTGCAATTTCTAAAATGTTAGATAATAATTTAAGTTTAGAAGAAATAGCTAAAAAGATAACAGGGGACGAAAATGTTAAAATAATTGAAGATAATATAACTCCTATATATAATTGTGACTGTAGCAAAGAAAATATGGCTAGAGCTTTAAGTACAATTGGAAAAGAAGAGTTAAAAAGTATAATAGAAAATGATAAAAAAGCAGAATTAGTGTGTCACTTTTGCAATAAAAAGTATCAATTTTCAGAAAATGAATTAAATGAGATATTAGATAATATAAAGAGTAAATAAACATATGAAAATATAGAAAAGAGGTATTTTATGGCAAATAAAATAGAATTTGGAATAGGTTTTTTAGCAGGGAGACCTAATGTATGTACAATTATAAATAATTATTATAAAGATATTATAGAACAAGTAAAAGATATTAAAGCAGAAGTTAATTTTACAATATTTATATTATACGATTTAGAATATCAATTTACTAATAGAAAAGAATTTTATGGGATAAATTCTGATGTATATAAAAATATTAAAATTAAATATATAACTCCAGAAGATATAGAGGAAGAGAAAAAAATACTAGTATCTAGATATGATATAAGTAAAAAAGATGTTGATTTAATTTTAGGACATGGATATGCAAGAGCAAGAAATTCTATAATGTATTTTGCATTAAAAAGAAAAATAGATTATCTATTATTCTGGGATGATGATGAATATCCAGTGGCTAATATAAAATTAGAAGATAATTCAATACAATGGTATAAACAAAATAATATATTAGAACATTTGAAATACATAGATAAAGCAGAAGTGACACAAGGATACAGATGTGGAAATATGTCACCAATTCCATATATAGAGTATAATGATAAAATACAAGAAAGTGATTTTAAAAACTATATTGATGGAGTAAGTAATGAAGCAGTTTCTTGGGAAAAAATAAAAGGAAAATTAAATGAAAAAAATAATGGTATAACTTTTGCAGATAAAGAAATTGCTATTGAAGGAAAAGCAAAACAATTAAAAGATATGGGAACTGAAAACTGGCTATTAGCATCTGGAATATGTATCAATTTAAAACATTTAGATAAAATACCAGCTTTTTATAACCCACCATATGCTAGAGGAGAAGACACATTTTTTTCAACATTGTTATCAGATGCAAAAGTAGTACAAGTACCTACATATCATTTTCACGATGGCTTTTTAAAGTATACAAGTATAATTAAAAACAAATACCCTAAAAAGTTAGAAAAGACCTCTGTAAATGATAACTCAATAGAAGAGAGATTTTTAAAGGCATCTATAGGGTGGATAAAATACAAACCATTATTAATATATATTACAGATAGGAAAAATTACAGAAAAATTATAAATGAAGTAAGAGAAAACTTAGAAAAGAGTATTCCAAAAATGAATAAAGTATTTAGTACTTGTGATTTTTCATGTTTATTAGAAGAATTAAATAATTATGACAAAAATGTAAAGAAACATTATAATGAGTATATTAGAACAAATGAAGTTTGGAATATGTTTAAAGGTAAGCTAAAAGAATAATTTAAGCATATGTTATGTCACAATAATATATTGACAATATTGTCTAAATTTAATATAATATGTAAAATTAAAACTAGAAATTAAAGTTTCTAGTTTTATTAAATAAAATAAAGGAGAAATAGATATGGAAAAAATGTTAGTATTTGGACACAAAAATCCAGACACAGATACAATATGCTCAAGTATAGTTATGGCTGAAATGGAAAATAAAATGAATGGAAATGTAGAAGCGGTAAAATTAGGAGAAGTAAATAAAGAAACAAAATATGCACTTAATTATTTTAATATAGAAGAACCAAGGACAATAGATAATATAGAAGAAGGACAAAATGTTATATTAGTAGATCATAACGAATTTGCACAAAGTGCAGATGGAATAGAAAATGCTAAAATAGAAAAAATAATAGATCACCATAGAATAGAATTAAAAACTACAGATCCATTATTCTATTTTGCAGAACCTGTTGGATGTACATCTACAATTCTTTACGAATTATGTGTAATGAATAATATCGAAGTAGATAGAAAAATGGCAGGATTAATGCTTAGTGCAATAATATCTGATACATTATTATTTAAATCACCAACATGTACACCAAAAGATGTAAAAATTGCAGAAGAGTTATCTAAAATTGCAAATGTAGATATTCAAACTTATGGATTAGATATGTTAAAAGCAGGAACAGATTTAGATGACTTTACAGCAGAACAATTAGTAAATTTAGATGCTAAAAATGTAGAAAGTAATGGAAGTAAATATGTAATTGCACAAGTAAATACAATAAGCATTGACGATGTATTAAAAAGACAAAATGAACTAGAAGAAGCAATTAAAAATGAGATAAGAAAAAAAGGATTAGATTTATTTGTTTTAGCTATAACAGATATTTTAAATAGTAATTCAGAAATTATTAGTTTAGGAAATAAAGCGAAAGTTGTAGAAACAGCATTTGGGAAAACATTAGAAAATAACAGAATGTTTTTAGAAGGAGTAGTTTCAAGAAAGAAACAATTACTGCCAAACATAGAAAAAAGTATATAATATAAAAAAGTAATGTAATAAATAGTATAATATTACATTACTTTTTTAGATAAAATCAAAAAGGATTTAGCAAAATATTATGTAAAAAAGCATAATATTAAATCAAATATAATTGATTTATAGTGGAAAATATGGTATTATATAAATAGTTGTAATAATATATTATAAGGGGAAATTTAATGAAAAAAATAGCAATAATAACAATATATGATCAAAATAATTATGGTAACAGATTACAAAATTATGCTGTACAAGAAATCTTAAAAAAAAGAAATTTTGAAGTAGAAACATTAAAGAATATAAATATAGTTAATAACATAAATTACTTAGAAGCGGGATTAAGTTTGTTAAGAGAACGAAGAGATTGCTTTACTGAGTTTGATAAAAATTTAAATATATCAAAAGATGTTATTTATCATGATAAAATTCCTAAGGATTTAAATGAAAAATATGATTACTTTATAATTGGTAGTGATCAGATTTGGAATTATGATTTTGAAGACAGGTTTACATCTTTTGTTTTTGCGCCATTTGCAAACAAAGATAAAAAAATCTCTTTATCAGCAAGTTTTGGAACAGATTATATACCAGATGATAAAATAAATTTATATGAGGGATTATCTGATTTAAAAGCTATTTCAGTTAGAGAAGAAGCAGGAAAAAAAATAGTAAAAGAGATAACTGGAAGAGATGATGCAATTGTATTAATAGACCCTACAATGATGCTAGATGTTAAAGAATGGAACAAAGTAACGAAAAGACCTAATAGACTGTCAAGTAAAAAATATATTTTAAAGTATTTTTTAGGAACAGTTTCAAAGGATAGAAAAAGAGAGATACAAAGAATAGCAAGAGAGTACAATTGTGATATTATAGATGTTATGGATAAAAAATCTTTTTATAATATTGGACCAAGCGAATTATTATATTTATTAAAGAATTCTTTTTTAGTAGTAACAGATTCTTTTCATGCATGTATATTTTCAATATTATTTAATAAGCCATTTGTAGTGTTTGAAAGAAAGAATGCATCTATTAATATGAATTCTAGACTAGAGACATTATTATCAAAATTTGATTTAAAAGATAGAGTATTTAAAAATAAAATAGAAAAAGAAATGATGTCTATAGATTATAAAAATACATATAAAATTTTACAAGAAGAAAAAGAAAAATATAATAAATTTTTAGATGAATATTTAGAATCTTAAGAGGAAGATAATATGATAGAAATAAAAAATAAAAGTAATTGTTGTGGATGCACAGCGTGTAAAAATATATGCCCTAAGAATGCAATTGTTATGTTAGAAGATGAAAAAGGATTTAAATATCCCCAAATTGATAAACAGAAATGTATTAATTGCGGATTATGTGAAATGGTTTGTCCGATTTTGAAAAAAAGTGTACCAATAGAAAAAATGATAGCATATGCAGCAATAAATAAAGATGAAACAATAAGAATGAATAGTTCTTCTGGTGGTATTTTCACATTATTAGCAGAAAATATAATACAAAAAGGGGGAGCTGTTTTTGGAGTAGAACTTGATGAAAACTTTCATGCAAAACATACATATATTGAGAAAATTGAGGATATAGAAAAATTTAGAGGCTCAAAATATATGCAAAGTGAATTAGGAGATTCTTATTTAAAAGTAAAAGAATTTTTAGAGAAAGATAGGTATGTACTTTTTACAGGAACTCCATGTCAAGTGGGAGGGTTAAAATCCTTTTTAAAAAAAGAATATAAAAAATTATATACACAAGACATAATATGTCATGGAGTACCTTCTAGTAAAACATGGGATAAATATTTAGAATACAGAAGAAATGTAGATAAGCTAAAAGATTTAAAGAGTATTAAATTTAGAAATAAGAATAATTATGGTTGGAATTCTTATGAACTTTCATTTAAATATGAAGAAAATGAGGTTTTTATAGATCATAATAAAGATTTGTTTATGAAAGCATTTTTATCAGATATAGCTTTAAGGGATTCTTGCTATGAATGTAAATTTAAAAATAAAAATAGAAAATCAGATATTCTAGTTGCAGATTTTTGGGGAATAGAACAGGTTTTACCAGAGATGAATGATGAAAAAGGAATTTCACTTGTAATAATAAATTCTCAAAAAGGTAAAAAGATATTTGAAGAAATAAAAAAATCAGTAGAATATAAAAAGGTTGATACAAATTTAGCAACTAAGAACAACCCAAGTATGATTAAGTCAGCAAATTATCATAAGAATACACAAGAATTTTTTTTAAACATAGAGAATTTAGAATTTGATGAATTAATTAAAAGGTATGTGTTAGAGAAAGAATATATAAAATTATAGGAGGATTCATGAAAATTAATAATAAAAAGGAAAGATATTTTGCTAATCCAAAAAAAGTAATAGGAAAGTTTAAGATTGCAACTCCAGAGGAAACTATAGAAGAATTAATAAATAAAAGCAAATCAATTGCACGTTTTGGTGATGGAGAATTTGACTTTATTTATGGAATAGGAATGAATTATCAAAAATATGATGAGAGACTTGCTAAAAGACTAGAAGAAGTACTTAAATCAAACGAGAAAGATCTAATAATAGGTATACCAAATGCAGTTAATTTGGAATATTGTGATAAATATACAGGAATAGCTATAGAATTTTGGCCTAAATGGATTAATAAATATAAATTCAAATTAATAAACATATTGGACAGAAAAAGACAATATTATTCTACTCAAATATCCAGGTTTTATTTAGACTATAAAAATAAATCTGATAAGGGTGAATATGTTAAAAAGATAAAACAATTATGGGATAACAAAGATGTTGTTATTATAGAAGGAGAAAAAAGTAGATTAGGCATTAATAATGATTTATTTGATAATATGAAATCTGTACAAAGGATCATTTGTCCATCAGAAAATGCTTTTGATAAATATGATGAAATTATAAAAGAAGCTTTAAAAATAGATAAAAATAAATTAATATTATTAGCATTAGGTCCAACAGCAACAGTTTTAGCATATGATTTATATAAAAAGGGTTATAGAACTATTGATATAGGGCATATTGATATAGAATATGAGTGGTTTTTGAGAAAAGCAACTACAAAGATAAAAATAGAATCAAAATATGTAACAGAAGTAAAAGAAGGAAGGGTTAATATAGAAGATATTTACGATGAAAAATACAATAATGAAATAATAGCGAAAGTTTTATAAAAGGATAAATCTAGGAAATGTGATTTTATTACATTTCCTTTTTCTATATTAAATATATTTAGCAATAATTTACCAAAATCTTGACTTTTTTATAATTTAAGTATATACTCTAAACGTAAAAATAAATATACAAAAATAGGAGAAATAAAATGAGAACTTTAAAAAAAGTAATAATATTATTTATAGTATTTTTACTAAGTATGGTTTGTATAAATAAAGTACATGCCACAGATAAAGCAAAAGTCACATCAGAGACAGTAAGAATTAGAAAAGAAGCTTCAACTAATTCATCAGTAGTAGAATTAATATCTCTTAATGAAGAAGTTGAAATACTAGATAAAAAAGAAGATTGGTATAAGATAAAATATAAAAGTGTAACAGGATATATAAAATCTGATTTATTAGATGTTAAAAAAGACGAAGAAGAAACAAAAAGTAAAGAAGAACAACCAGCTTCTGCTAAACCAGAAGAGAATATAGAAGAACAAAAAGAGAATCCTGAAAATAATACAGAAAAACAAGAAAATACAACACAACTAGAATTAAAAGTTAATCAAGAAATAGAATTAAAATCAAATATAAGTTTAAAAATTATACCTTTAATAAATTCAAGTGACATTGTATCTATAAATGCGAATTCAAAGGTACAAGTAAAAGAAATTATAAATGATTGGTGTTATATACAATCAGGTTCAAATTTTGGTTGGGTAAGAAATAATGTATTAATAAGCAATGTAGAACCAAAGCAAGAATCAGTAAAAGAAGAAGATAAAAAAGATGAAAAGACAGAAGAAAGTACAAAAAAAGAAGAACAAAAAACACAGACAAAAGCAACTACTAAAAAAGGATATGTAAATGTAAATATTGTAAATCTTAGAAAAGAGATGAGTACATCTTCTTCTATATTAGCAAACTTAAGTAAAAATGCAGAGGTAGAAATATTAGGAGAAAAAAATAATTGGTATAATGTTAGCGTAGATGGTAAAAAAGGATATATTGCATCACAATATATATCAGATAAAAAGGTAGATGCATCTGTAACGTCAAGAAGTTCTGATGAACCAAGAACAGAAAAAAAGGAAGATACTCAAGAGCCAGCTGAAACACAAACAACTCAACCTACAAGTAATCAACCTACAACAAATACAAGTAATACATCAGATTCTAATACACAAAATAATAATGCAAGTACTAATACATCAACTTCAAATAAACCTAGTACTAATACAAATTCAAGTTCAAAACTAACTACAACTTCAAGTAGTAAAGGAAGTGAAGTTGTAGCATATGCTAAAAATTATTTAGGATGTAAATATGTAAGAGGCGGAAATGGACCAAAATCATTTGATTGTTCAGGATTTACAAGCTATGTATACAAACATTTTGGAATATCTTTAAGTAGAACATCATCTGGTCAAAGAAGTAATGGTAAAAAAGTAGAAAAGTCAAATTTACAACCAGGGGACATTGTATGTTTTACGGGACATGTTGGAATATATATAGGGGGAAACAAATTTATACATGCTGCGAATCCACAAAAAGGTGTAATAATAACATCTATGTCAGATAGTTATTATGTAAGAACATACATAACTGCAAGAAGAGTTTTATAAAGGAGTTTATGTTGAAAAGACCAGTGGTTATTATAACTATTGGATATATAATAGGAATATTAATGGGGCTATACTATAATATTAGTATAGCCCTAATGTATTTTATACTTCTTATTATATATTTAATATTTAAAATATATAAATCTAAAATTAAGAATAATAATACAAAAAGCAAAAAGTTAAAATTGTTTTCAATTAAGAGATATTTAAGATATATAAAAATTGTTATTACAAAAAATACAATAATACTATTTTGTATATCTTCTTGTATATCAAATTTAATAGTAATAAATTTAAATAATAAATATAATAACTTGTATAATGGTATAAATGAACAAGTAGAAATATTAGGTATTGTATGTAGTAATAAAGAAGAAAAGAAGTATAAAAATAAATATAAAATTAAAGTAGAAGAAATAAATGGTGTAAATAGATACAAAAATACATACTTAATATTAAATATATCAAAAAAT
This sequence comes from uncultured Clostridium sp., assembly GCA_964608075.1. Lineage (GTDB taxonomy): Bacteria > Bacillota > Clostridia > TANB77 > CAG-508 > CAG-269. The sequence goes on from CAZSMG010000020.1 coordinate 11,532, forward strand.
ATAAAATTGGAGTATGGAGATAAAATTTATATATCTGGAGAATTTATAAAGCCAACTACTCAAAGAAATTATAAAGGATTTAATTACAAAGAATATCTTAAAACAATAAAAGTATATGGAACAATAAATTCTAAATATGCTAAAGTAATTAAAAAGAATAGTTTAAATATTGTTTTTATGAAAGCAAACGATATATTTTTAAAAATTAAGAATAGTATTGAAAGTTTATATTCAAAAGAGATAAGCTCAATTTTATTAGGAATAATGCTAGGGTATACAGATAACATAGATAAAGATATAAAAGAGGCATTTAGTAATTGTAATGTGTCACATATTTTAGCAGTATCTGGTATGCATATATCTTATATTATAATTGGAATTTCTCTTTTGCTAAATAAATACGTAGGAAGAAGAAAAGTAAAAATAATAACTATATTAGTGTTAATAATTTATATGTTTATAACAGGTTTTTCTCCATCTATAGTAAGAAGTAGTACTATGAGTATATTAGTACTTATGTCATTTATAATATATAGAAAAAATGATATTTATACAAGTATATCAATTTCAATTTTAATAATTTTAATATATAATCCATTTATAATTAAAGATATTGGTTTTATTCTATCATATAGTGGTACTTTAGGAATAATTTTCTTTCAAAAAAATTGTAAAATCTTGTTAGATAAAATAAAGTTTAAAAGCTATAAAAACAAATATAATAAAAAGACAAAGTTTATAAAATTAAAAGAATATATTCAAGATATTATATCTGTAATGATTTCTGCTCAAATTGTTTTAATTCCATTTATAATAGTATTTTTTAATAAAGTAGGTATTTTATTTATCTTTATAAATATTTTAGTTACTTTAATTGTAGGTCCAATAGTAATTTTAGGTTTTATTCAAATTATTATATCATTAATATGTATCAAGCTTGGAAAAATTGTGTCATTTATTTTAAATCCACTTATTCACATTTTAAATTTAATTGTTAATGCTGGAGATAATATATCTTTTAATAAATCTTATTTTACAACTCCAGATACTTATAAAATAGTAATATATTATATATCTATATTATTTTTAAATTATATTTTAAAAATATATTTTTTAAGAAAATTAAATTATACACAAATAAGAATTAAAAATATTATACAAGTTATAAAATATAAAATTAGATTAAATAAAGGTATATTAAAGAAATATGTAATTGTTTTTATATTTATAGTAATAATTTTTAATATTATTCCTAAAGAGTTAGAAGTTCATTTTATAGATGTGGGACAAGGTGATAGTACACTTATTATAACTCCTAAAAACAAGAGTATTTTAATTGATGGTGGAGGTAATATCAATTCTGAATTTGATGTTGGAAAACAGGTATTACTACCATATTTATTAGATAGAAAAATAAAAAATATAGATTATATAATTATAAGTCATTTTGACGAAGATCATGTTCGGACGGATTACTTTATATTATGAAAGAAATAAAAGTTAAAAACGTAATTATAGGAAGACAATTTGAAGATTGTGAGAATTATAAAGAATTTATAAACATTGTTAAAAAAAATAAGATTAAAGTTATTGTAGCTGAAGCAAGAAAAAAAATTAATATTGAAAAAAATTTATATCTTGAAACTTTATGGCCTAATTCTAATGATATTATTAGTGATAATGCAATAAATAATAATTCTTTAGTATTTAAATTAAATTATAAAAGCTTTTCAATGCTTTTTACTGGGGATATTGAAGATATAGCAGAAAATGAGATTTTAGAAACATATAAGGATAATATTAATATATTAAAATCAACATTATTAAAAGTTGCTCATCATCGGTTCAAAAACTTCTTCTTCTAAAAATTTTTTAAGTGTAGTAAAGCCTAAAATTGCTTTAATTGGAGTTGGAGAGAATAATAATTTTGGACATCCAAACCAAGCGACATTAAACAACTTAGCTAATTTGCGGTTGTAATATTTATAGAACAGATTTAAATGGAGAAATATCAATATTAACAAATGGAGAAAAATATAAAATTAATAAACATAAAAGCGACTAAAAATAGTTGCAAAAATAAAAATAAAGGAGTATAATAATATGAGTAAAAAAAAAAAAATAATAAAAAGACTTAAGTCTAAACCAAGAGATTTTACATATGATGAAGCAAAACAAGTTCTAAATATTTTTGGATTTATTGAGTATAATAAAGGTAAAACATCTGGATCAAAAGCATTATTTAAAAATGAATTAAAAAATATAGATATAGAATTACATAAACCACATCCCAATAATATATTAAAACATTATCAGATAAATCAAATTATAAAAAAATTAAAAGAAATGGAGGAGTTTTAATGGAAAACATAATGAAATATAAAGGATATTGGGCAAAAGTAAGATATAGCGATGAAGATGAGTGCTTTTGGGGAGAAGTAGAAGGACTAAAAAATACTTCTATTACATTTGAAGGAACTACAGTTAAAGAATTAAAAAAAGATTTTAAAGATGCAATTAACTATTATTTAGAATATTGTAAGGAAGAAAATAAGGAACCAGAAAAACAAGCAAAAGGCTCATTAAATGTTAGATTAGGAGCGGATCTTCATAACAAAGCAAAAATAAAATCAATCGAGAAGAACATCTCAATTAATGAATTAATAAAAGATGCTGTTACTTTATATTTGAAAACAAATTAAGTAATCTTAATATATTAAAATCAACATTATTAAAATTTGCTCATCATCAGTTAAAAAACCTCTTCTTCTAAAAATTTTTTAAGTGTAGTAAAACCTAAAATTGTGTTAATTGGAGTTGGAGAGAATAATAATTTTGGACATCCAAGCCAATCAACATTGGATAACTTAGCTAATTTGCCGTTGTAATATTTATAGAACAGATTTAGATGGAGAAAAATATAAAATTAACAAATATAAAAGTAACTAAAAATAGTTGCGAAATTCTAAATGAAAATATATAATTAAAATGAATATAAAAGGGAGAAGTATAGATGAAAGCAAAAAATGATGATTTTAACTTAGAAAAACAGCAACTAAATAAAGCTAAAGTAGTAGATAATAAAGCTAGAGATATTATTAAATCTTTACAGATTAAAGAATCAAAGGATCCTATTATACAATTACAAAATGCAATGCTTATTCATAAATATATTGTTCAAAATTGTAACTATACTAAAGAAGTTAGTCAAGAAAAAGCGAAAATAGTAGCACAAGGCATTAAAGCAGGAGAAAATATTGATTTAATTATTGAAGAATTGTATAATGAAGAATTATATAATGGACTGATAGAGAAAAGAGGGGTATGCTCTACTGATGCGATTGTGTTTACATATTTGTTATCAAAAATTGGAATGAAAGGCGATGTAGTGTTGCTAGAGAAGAAAGATGGACATACAAAGCATGCTACAACTTTAGTTGAAATAGGCGAAAAAAAGTATTATTTTGAGACAAATCTAGAACGAAAAATTTTTGAAGAACAACAAGAAAAACGAGAAAACTTTGGATATTATTGTGCACGGATTAGGCAGTGATATATTTAGTCAATATTATAATCCTATTGGAATACAACCGCAACTTACAGCTCTTGATAGTGGAATACAACCAATGCCTAATAATATTTCAAAAGATTCTATCCAAAGATTGATTATAGATAATGTTGGAAACAATATTAAAAGTTTAATTTTTTCAGAATCTGAATTGTGTGAAGGATTAGAAATAATTAATTCTCAAGTATCAACTATAAAAAAAGATAAAGTATTAAACGAAATTGCTAATCAAACCGAAGACAAAATGAAAGGTGAAGAAGATGGAAGAAATATGTAGAAATGCATTAACAGAAGTATATACAATTTTAAAGTTTATGCCAATGAATTATATTAAAAAGTTGAATCCTAAATTTATTAAGTTTATAGAAAATAACAAAAATGAAGAATATAAATATAAAGTGGATAATACTAAAAAAATTGAAGAACAACATATGCTAATTGAAACAAAGGCAATTTTATCTATTATGTATAGAGATTATTGGTGTACAGATAAACAAAGACAAGAAATATTACAAAAGGAACAAAGTGAAAGAAAACAATATCAATCTGAGATGCAAGAGAAATATAATCCTAACAATATATTTAAAAATAATAAAAATGAAGGAGAAGGCAGAATTTCAAAAGAGAAACTTAATGTTGAATTGATTGAATATAAAGAAAATATTTTTAGAAAAATTATTAATAAAATAAAGGAGATACTTCATATAAGTTAAAATTACGCCAATTAACTATTAATATAGTTAATTGATTTTTATTTTAAGGAGAAAAACTAAAATTAAAATGTAAGAATATGTAATAAATTTAAATATTAAAAAACTAGGACAGTTTTAAAAGATAATAAAAGAAAAAATATAATTCAAATTGTATAAATTTCCAAAATTCGTAAATACTATGTAAAATGACTTGGGGGAGTAAAATGAATAAAAAGTTAATTTATATAGTAGCAACTATAATTCTAGTAGCAATAATGATAGTTTGTTTTACATTTTTTTTAAATAATAGAAATAATTCTTATGAAACTGAAAAGATAGGTTCAGAAAAGATTTTAGATGATTGTACAGATGAATATGAATATCTAAAAAAACAAAATTTGCAACAAGCAAGTACTGCAGACGAAAAAGTATCACCTGATTGTAAAATAATTTTAAGGAAGATGTACAATAAATGTAATCATATAATTGATGAACAAGTAGAATTACCGCAAGAAATAGTTAATATGAATAAAGAACAATTAGAAAAAGAGTATGTTAATTGGAAAGTTGAAAGTTTTTCACCAAATGAAGTGATTTTATATAAAGAAGTTGATGGTCAATGTGGACAACACTATATACTACGTGATAATGATGGAATAATTGTAATATATCAAATAAATGAAAATGGTGAGGAAGAACTTTTAGATGAAACAGAAATATCAACAGAGTATTTAACACAAACAGATTTAATAGAAATACAAAAAGGACTAAAAGTAAATAGTTTAGAAGAATTAAATAAGATATTAGAAGATTATGAATAAAGAAGAATTAGATAACCTAATTCTTCTTTTCTTTTTTATCTATAGTTACATCCTTTTTTAAATCTTCTTTGTTTAACAATCCTTTAGAATATAAGGTTTTAACATACATAATAAGTGAAAATATTGTGGTAATTAAAGCTAAGCAATATAAAGGTTTGTCAATATACATTACATACTTATTTAGCTCTGTAAATTTACTAATTTCTCTTATTAATAAAGATGCTACAATTGCTATATAAAATAAAACTGTTGCAAGTTTACCATACCATCTACTATATACAACAACACTTTTTCCATAAAGGAAAGACGCTCCTATAACCATAATCAATTCCTTTAGTAAAACTATTGCTAAAATCCATATAGGAATAATACTTTGAATAAATAAAGCTGCAAGCATTGATATTTGCGTTAGTTTATCTGCTAAAGGATCCATTAATTTACCAAAGTTGGATATTAAGTTAAATTTTCTTGCTATAAAACCATCTAATATATCTGTTATACCTGAAATGGTAAAAAATATAAAAGCTAATAAATAGTTTCCAGAAAACATAAATAGTAGTATTACTGGTATTAATATAAATCTTATTATTGTAAGAATATTTGGTACATATTTTAACATATAATCCTCCATCTAAATACAAGATTTAAGTTACATTAAATTTAAGTTTATCATTTGAAAGTGAGACTAAAACTATTTGACCATCTTTAAGTTCACTTTTCAATATCATCTCTGATAGTTCGTCTTCAATATATCTTTGAATAGATCTTCTAAGAGGTCTTGCTCCAAATTTTATATTTGTTCCTTTTTCTAATATATAATTTTTAGCATCATCTGAAATATCTATAGAAATATTTTTATCAGATAAAGCTTTTATTGTATCTTTAAGCATTAAATCAACAATTTGTAATAATTGATTTGTTGTTAATGAATCGAATGCTATAATTTCATCAATTCTATTTAAAAATTCAGGTCTAAATACTTGTTTTAAGCTATCTAGTATTTTGTTTTTATCAATAGTTTGTTTACCAAATCCAATTGAATTGTTATTCAAATTTGATCCCGCATTTGAAGTCATAATAATAATTGTATTTTGGAAACTAACTACATTTCCTTGACTATCTGTAAGCTTTCCATCGTCTAATACTTGAAGTAATATATTAAATACATCAGGATGAGCTTTTTCAATTTCATCTAATAAAATTATTGAATATGGTTTTCTTTTAACTTTATCTGTTAATTGTCCAGCATCATCATATCCAACATATCCAGGAGGCGCACCAATTAGCTTT
>CAZSMG010000021.1:0-17849 GCA_964608075.1 uncultured Clostridium sp.
ATGATATAATAAAATTTTTAAATGAAAACAAAGAAAAATATAATATTGTTTATATTTCAGGAGATACAGATAGCTTTGCTCCTCCTAGAACTGATAATGCTATAGAATTATTAAAAAGAATTTCTGAATCTATGGATGTAGATATAACTTTTACAACTAGAACAACATTTAATGAAAATAATTTACAAAAAATATTAATGATTATATGAAAAAAAAGAATTGTAAATTGATTGCTAGTATAAGTATTTCTAGATTATATTCAGCAAAATATATAGAACCAAATCCAATTCCAGGTCCAGAAAAAAGAATAGAAATGCTAAGAAAATTAAAAGAAAATGGACTATATACTATATTAGCAACTAGACCTTTTTTACCTATAATAAGTTCAGATGAATATATAGAAATAATAAGAAAATCTAGAAATTATGTGGATGCTGTGTTAGGAGAAATATGGTATGCAGACGAAAAACTTGTAAACGATGTGTGTAAAGATATTGATATAAATAAGATACAATTTGTAAGTAAAATAATGGATTTTGATAATAATAATAAAGTATGGAAATGTTATGAAGCAAAAAAGATAGTTGAAAAGGTAACTCAATTTTGTAAAGAAAACAAAATACCTTTTTATATGAGGAGTAATGCAGCAATAGAATATATTAGAAATATAAAATCTTGACATTTTTAATTAAAAGAAATAAAATGTCATTAAAATAAAACAAAAGTTAAGGAGGAATATAAAATGCCATTAGTAACAACAAAAGAAATGTTTGAAAAATCTATGAAAGAGGGATTTGCAATAGGAGCATTTAATGTAAATAATATGGAAATAGTTCAGGCTATAATGGATGCAGCAGCAGAAGCTAAATCACCAGTAATTATGCAAGCATCATCTAGTGCTGTAAAATATGCAAGAATAAATTATTTAATGAAAATGGTAGAAGCTGCAGTTGAGGAACATCCAGAAGTTCCCGTTGCAATTCATTTAGATCATGGTCCTGATTTTGAGACTGCTAAAATGTGTATGGATTCAGGATTTACATCTGTTATGATTGATGGTTCAAAATATGATTTTGAAGAAAATATAAGATTAACTAAACAAGTTGTAGATTATGCTCATAGCAAAGGAGTAGTAGTAGAGGCAGAACTTGGAAAATTAGCAGGAATTGAAGATGATGTTAATGTTGATTCGAGTGATGCAATGTATACAGATCCCGCTCAAGCAAAAGAATTTGTAGAAAAAACAGGTTGTGATTCTTTAGCAATTGCAATTGGAACAAGTCATGGTGCATACAAATTTAAAGGAGAAGCAAAATTAAGATTTGATATATTAGAAGAAATTAAAGAAAAAATACCAAATACTCCTATTGTATTACATGGAGCATCTACAGTAATTCCTGAATTAGTAGAAATGTGTAATAAATATGGGGGAGATATACCTGGTGCAAAAGGTGTACCTGATGAAATATTAAAAGAGGCAAGTGTTTCTGGAGTTTCTAAAATAAATGTAGATACAGATTTAAGATTAGCTTTAACTGGTGGAATAAGAAAAGTATTAGCAGAAGAACCAAATGCATTTGATCCTAGAAAATATCTAACACCAGCAAGAGATTTAGTAAAAGAAACTGTAAAACATAAAATGATTAATGTTTTTGGTTCAAGCAATAAAATATAATGTGACAAGAGGGGCGTCCCTTTTTGTCACATCAATTAATATAACAAATATATTTATTATAAAAAAGTAAATAGAAATGTGACAAAAAGGGACGCCCCTCTTGTCACATTTTTAAACTTTTTCTTATTTTTATTTGAGCATCTTTTTTTGCAATATCTTCACGTTTATCATATAATTTTTTACCTTTTCCTATACCTAATTCTATTTTAACAAAACTACCTTTAAAATATAAAGAGATAGGAACTAAAGTATAGCCTTGTTGTTTTATTAATCCAAATAGTTTATTAATTTCTTTTTTATTTAATAAAAGCTTTCTTGTACGCATTGGATCTTTATTAAAAATATTTCCTTGTTCATATGGACTTATATGCATTCCATAAATAAAGCATTCTCCATTTTTAATTCCTGCGTAACTATCTTTTAAATTTACCTTACCTTGTCTAATTGACTTTATTTCTGTACCAGATAAAACTATTCCACATTCGATTTTATCATTTATGGCATAATTATGATATGCTAAAGGATTTTTAGAAATTAGTTTTGTTCCCATTTTTTACCTCATAATTTAAATTTGTATTTAGTATATCATAAAAAAAACCTATAGTAAATATTACTATAGGAAAGATATTAAAATAATAAAATTAATCATTATTTCTATCATCATAATTGTTTTGTGTTAATCTCATTGAATAATACCAAACTAAAGCTATTATAGCAACAGCTGCAATACCTAATATAAGCCATGTCCATGCAGTACTATTCATTCCAAGCATTGTTCCAGTATTAGATGTAGAAGTTCTTGTAGCTGTATATCCACCTTGATCATTATCTGTACTTTCTGCCATGATTGAATCTCCATCTGCATTGGTTTGAGAATGAACATCATCAGTAACATTTTCTGCTCCATTTTCAATACCACCTGTTATATCTCTAGAAACATTTGAAACATCTTTTGCAGCATCTTCAACAGCATTTTCTGCACCACCAACAACATTTCTTACACCATCAACTACACTACGAACTTCATTTGCAGCAAATGTATAAGTAAAAGAAAAAATTAAGGCAAAAGCAATAGTTAAACATAAAAATAATTTTTTATTCATAGTTTTTTCCTCCTATATAATTAAATTTTAATAAAATTAAAACCTAATTATATTATTAAATTTTTTGGAGAAAATATACTTAGAAAAAATTGAAAAAATAAAAACTCTATAGAGAGTTTTTATATTATTTTTTTAATCTTATTAAAATTGCTATTGCTAATAATATTAATAATATACCAACAACAATTATAACAATATTTAATATGTTTTCTACGCTAAAACTTGATTGCGGAATCTCATTTACTGAACTAATTGTATAAGTAGAACTTTCAGAATTAGTTGCATCAGTAGAAGTATTCGTATAATGATTAGATAATCCATCATAAATTGTATCATCAATTTCATTTACACTATTAAATGTATTGTTTTCTTCAGAAATATTATTTTCAATTAAGTTTTCTGTAGAATTTATATTTTCATCAGTAGAATTTACAGCATAACATATAGAAAATAAGAACAGACAGAAAATAGATATGATTGATATTAATTTTATTATTTTTAACATTTTTATTCCTCCTATGTGAGATAGAAATTAATTTTATAATATGTAATTATAATATCATAACATATAATATGAAGTCTACATTTTAGGTAAATAAAAATATTACATTTATATTACAAATATTGAAAAAATAAGAAAATTAATATATACTTTAATTAACTAATAGGTAATTATATACAAAATTATTAAATTTTTAAAAAAATATTACATTTCGACATTTTTTTTAAAATAAAAGTAGTAAAATAATATAATAATTTAAAAGGAGAATAATATATATGAAATTATTAGATGAATTAAAAAGAGAATTAACATATATTGATTTAGCAAGAATGTCAAAAGAACTAAATTTAAATATTGAACAGATATTAAATAGAAAAAGACAAATAACTATGCCAGAATTATTAAAAATAATTGACTATATAAATCCTAGTATAGAAAAAGCGACTCTATTAATAAAGTTATTTAAAAATGATTACAAAGTTAAGTTTAAATAATTTTATTTTTTAGCAAAAATAAAATTAAAAAAAGGGTTACATTTATTTAAATTTGTGATATAATATAAATGTTACCGAGTAGCAATAGCGTAAATCCAGGCTTACAATGGATTTATGCTATTTTTAAGTACAATTATAGGAGGAATAAAATGGAAAATGAGAATAATATTTTAGGTAATGAAAAAATAGTAAAATTGATTATAAAGTTTTCTATTCCATGTATAATATCAATGCTTGTAAATTCTTTGTATAATATTATTGATCAAATTTTTATAGGATGGGGAGTAGGATATTTAGGAAATGGAGCTACAAATGTTGTATTTCCACTTGCTATGATTTCTTTAGCTTTTGCATTAATGTTTGGAGATGGGTCTTCTGCATATTTAAGTTTAAAATTAGGAGAGAACAAAAAAGAAGAAGCAGAAAAGGGTGTTGCAAATGGAATTATTTTATCAATAATTTCTGCAATTGTTTTATCTCTAGGAATATTAATATTTTTACCACAAATCCTTAATATTTTTGGATGTACAGATGCATTAAGGGAATATGCTTTAAATTACGGCTTTATCATAGTTATAGGTTTACCTTTCATGATTATTGGGACAGCTTTAAATTCAATAATAAGAGCAGATGGAAATCCAAGATTTGCAATGGCGTCAATGGTTATAGGAGCTATACTTAATATTTTATTAGATCCAATTTTTATATTCTTATTTGATTGGGGAGTACAAGGCGCTGCAATTGCAACAATTATAAGTCAATTTATAACATTTATTATGAATGTAATATACATAAAAAACTTTAAATCTATTAAAATAAGTAAAAATACATTTAAATTTGAAGGTATAGTTGCAAAAAAAGTAACTATACTTGGAATTAGTAGTTTTATAACACAAATAAGTATAGTATTAGTAATAGGATGCGAAAATAATTTACTTGGAAAATATGGAGCAGAATCAAAATTCGGATCAGAAATACCAATTACAGTACTTGGTATTGTTATGAAGATTAGTCAAATATTAAATAGTATAATACTTGGAATTGCTGTAGGTTCTCAACCAATTTTAGGATATAATTATGGTGCTAAAAAATATGATAGAGTTAAAAAGACATTAAAAATTGTATTAGGTTTAAGTGTTACAATTAGTATAATTGCATTTATATTATTTCAAACTATACCAGATAAATTAATATCAATTTTTGGAGCAGGAGATAAAAATTATATTGAATTTGCATGTATATCTTTTAGAATATATTTAATGTTATGTATTTGTAATGGAATACAAATGCCAGCAGGAATATTTTTCCAAGCAATAGGTAAAAGTACAAAAAGTGCAATACTTTCTTTATCACGACAGATTGCTTTTTTAATACCTGCAATGCTTATTTTTGGAAATATGTTTGGATTAATAGGGGTATTGTATGCTGGACCTTTTGCAGATGGACTTGCATTTTTAATTGCAGGAATATTGCTTATTATAGAAATTAGAAAGGTAAAAAATACTAAAAACATATATGAAAAAACGAAAGTAGCTTCTAATGAGCATAAAGATAGTGACAGAAAATTTGTAATTACTATTTCAAGAGAATATGGATCTGGTGGTAGATATATAGGAAAATTAGTTGCTGAAAAATTAGGTATTAGCTTATATGATAATGAATTTATTGAAAAAGTAGCAAAAGAGACTGGATTATCTGAAGAATATATCAAAAACAATGAACAAAGAAGAGATAATATATTAGAATTAAATAGTGGATACTATTTTGGATTAAATAATGCAGATGAATTGTTTTTAAAAGAATCTGAGTTAATTAAAAAAATAGCAGAAAACGAAGCATGTGTTATTATTGGAAGGTGTGCAGATTTTATTTTAAAAGATAGAAAAGATATTATAAAAGTATTTATATATAGTAGTATTGAAGATAAAATAAATAGAGTAACTAATATATATGGAGTAGATAAAAAACAAGCTCAAAAAGAAATTAAAAGAATTAATAAATTAAGAGCGAATCATTATAAATACTATACAGAACAGGATTGGGATAATTATACTAATTATGATATTTGTATAAATAGTGATAAATTAGGAGCAGAAAAAGCTGCAGATCTTATATGTGATATACTACAAGATAAAATACTTAAAAATATATAGTACATAAATTATTGTTTATTAATATTAATTATGATATACTTTTTCTTAGCATATAATAATTAAAGTAAAGGAGAAGAAAATGCTTAAATTAAAAAATATTATAAAGGATTATAAAACTGCAAATTCAAACGTAAGAGCTTTAGATGGAATTAATATAGAATTTAGAAAAAATGAATTTGTATCAATTTTAGGTCAAAGTGGATGTGGTAAAACAACACTTTTGAATATAATTGGAGGATTAGATAGATACACATCTGGTGATTTAATAATAAATGGTAAGTCAACAAAAGAATTTAAAGATAAGGATTGGGATGCATATAGAAATTACTCAATTGGATTTGTATTTCAAAGTTATAATTTAATACCTCATCAAACAATACTTTCAAATGTCGAACTAGCTCTAACTTTATCAGGAGTAAGTAAAAAGGAAAGAAAACAAAGAGCGATTGAGGCTTTAAAAAGTGTAGGATTAGAAGAACAAATTAATAAAAAGCCAAACCAATTATCAGGTGGACAAATGCAAAGGGTTGCTATAGCAAGAGCATTAGTAAATAACCCAGATATAATTTTAGCAGATGAACCAACTGGTGCGTTAGATACAAAAACAAGTGTACAAATAATGGAAATTTTAAAAGAAATTTCTAAAGATAAGTTAATAATAATGGTAACACACAATCCTGATTTAGCGGAAAAATATTCAACAAGAATTGTAAAAATATTAGATGGTGTAATTACAGATGATTCAAAACCATTTACAAAAGAAGATGTTGCCCAAGAAAAGATTACTGCAAAATCTGGAAGAACATCTATGAAATTTTTTACAGCTTTACATTTAAGCTTAAATAATTTAATGACTAAAAAAGGAAGAACATTACTTACTTCCTTTGCAGGAAGCATTGGTATTATTGGGATTGCTCTAATATTGGCTTTATCTACTGGAATTCAAAATTATATAAATAGAGTAGAAGAAGAAACTTTATCTTCATATCCAATAAGCATCGAAGAGCAGACAATAGATATGTCTAGTATGATGCAAGCAATGATGGGAGAGATAGATTCAAATACATCAAATTACGAAAAAGGAAGAATATATTCAGCAGATTTAATCGATGAGATGGTAAGTACTCTTTCAAACAAAATGGAAACAAATAATCTAGAGGCATTAAAAAAATATTTAGATGATGAAAATAACGATATAACAAAAAATGCAAATTCTATACAATATGGATATGATTTAAAAATAAATGTATATAAAGAAGATACTTCGGATGGTATTGTTAAAGTAAACCCAAGTACAATAATGAATGCGTTTGGAATGGGAGATTTAATAGAAGAAGCACAAGGTTCATCAATGTTTGGATTAATGTCAGGTCAGTCAACTGGAATGACAACTATGAATACTGATGTATGGATGGAATTATTGGATAATGAAAATTTAGTTCATTCACAAAACGATTTAATTGCAGGTAATTGGCCAAAAGCTTATAATGAGGTTGTTTTAATTGTAAATGAAAATGGCGAAATAAGTGATTATACTTTATATAGTTTAGGATTAAAAGATCAAAAAGAGTTAGAAGATAAATGGAAAACTGCTGAAAAAGGAGAAAAAGTTGAAAAGGATGAGCAAGTGTCATATTCATATGATGAATTTTTAGATTTATCATTTAAATTAATTCTAAATTCTGACTATTATAAAAAGGAAAATGGATTATGGATTGACAAAAGTGAAGATGAAGAATATATGAAAGAAAAAATACTAGGTGCTGAAAGCATAAAAATAGTCGGAATCATAAAACCAAATGAGGAGAGCATTTCTGATATAAATACATATGGAGGAATAGGATATACAAAAGATTTAAAAGAGTATGTTATAAATAAAGGAAATGAAGCAGAGATTATAAAAGAACAAAAAAACAAACCTGATATAAATGTATTTACAGGATTTAAATTTCCAAAAGAAAATGAAAAAGAAGACTTTAATATAAATAATTTAAGTAAAGAGCAACAAATGGCAATGAATAGATTAAGTAGTAAACAAATTGCAGAGATGATGGAAACGTATACCAAAAATAAAAATGCAAGCTATGATAAAAATTTAAATAAATTAGGAGCAATTGATTTAAATAAGCCTACATCAATAAAAATTTATCCAAAAGATTTTGATTCAAAAGATTTAATTACAGATGCTATAAGTAATTATAACCAAAAACAAAAAGATGAAGGTAAAGAAGAAAATGTTATAAATTATACAGATATTGTTGGACTTATGATGAAGTCTGTAACGCAAATAATAAATGCAGTAAGTTATGCTTTAATTGCATTTGTATCAATTTCACTTATTGTATCATCAATAATGATTGGTATTATAACATATATCTCAGTGTTAGAAAGAACAAAAGAAATTGGAATATTAAGAGCTATAGGTGCATCTAAAAAAGATATTTCAAGAGTATTTAATGCAGAAACATTAATTGTAGGATTAATTTCTGGAGTACTTGGAATTGGAATAACAATATTACTTACATTCCCAATAAATAAATTAATTTATGCACTATCTGGTGTTACAATAACTGCAATGGTTCCTTTAGGAGCAGCAATTACTTTAATTGTTATAAGTATGATATTAACAATAATTGCAGGATTAATACCATCTAAAATGGCAAGTAAAAAAGATCCAGTAGAAGCATTAAGAACAGAATAAAATTAAAAACAAGGTAAGTTTAAAATTACCTTGTTTTTTTGTATTATTAATGTTAAACTACTAATTAGAAATAAACAATAAAAGGAGAATTATGATGAAATTAAATGATAAAATTTTTATAGCAATAATCATACTATTATCAATAATTATGTTTATATTTGGAAGTAAAAAGGAAGGATTTCATGAAGATGAAATGTTTTCGTATGGATCTTCTAATTATAAATATGATAACATTTTCCAACAATTTGGAAGATCAGATTCAGTAAATGTGTTTTTAAAAGAAAAAGTATTTACGGGAAATATTATTGAATCATTAAAAAATTGGAAATATTATCATATAGACCATGTAGATCAAAAAGATGCATTTATCTATAAAACACAACAAGAAGATTATCCAATATGGAGAACATCTCAAGAAGCAAAAGAATATTTAACAATTGGGAAAGAAGATATATTAAATTATAGTATGGTTTATTATAATCAATATAGAGATATACATCCACCAATGTTTTACTTTTTAGTACATACTATATCAATATTTTTCTATGGTAGTTTTTCAAAATATATAATTTTTATTATTAATTTAGCATTTTTCATAGGAAGCTTATTTGTTTTAAAAAATATTATGAAAGTACTAAATAAAGAACATTTATCTAATTTAGTAGTAATTTTCTATGGATTAAGTATGGGAGCAATATCAACAGTAATGTTCCAGAGAATGTATATGATGCTTACATTTTTTATATTACAATTTTTATATTTAAATTTAAAAATTGTAAAAAATAATTATGATATTGATAAAAAAACCTGGATACAATTAGGTTTAACATCAGTTTTAGGATTTTTGACACAATATAATTTTTGTATAATCGCAGCTATAATTGCATTAATAGTTTTAGTAAATATAATTAGAAAAAAAGAAAAAGGAAAGACAAAAAAATATATAATAAATTACTTGAAAATAGCTTTAATTGGAGTACTTTTATTTCCAGTTAGTGTATCTAAAATATTGTTTTCATACAGAGGAGTTTCATCTTTTAAAGATAATATGAACTATTTTGAAAATTTAAAACAATATATAGATTTAATAGGATATTCTTTTAGTGTTCCAATTACAATACTTACAATAGCTTTAGCAATATTTACAGGAATTATTATATATAAAATGACAAAACAAAATAAAAGGAAAATTACTGAAATTTTATTGCTTACTATACCTACGATAGTATATGTATTACTTATTCCTAAAACTTCACCACATATGGAATATAAATATGCAATAAGATATATAATGTGTATTTTGCCATTTATTGCCATGTGGATAGTTTTAATGTTAGATAAGGTTTGTAAAAACAAGAAACAATCAATTATTTTAATTTCCATTATAACTATAGCAATATCGGTTTATGGATTAGCAACTAGTAAACCGAAATATATGTTTATAGGATATAATAAGTATTTGGAAATAGCAGAAGAATATAAAGATAATAATTTTGTATTTATAGGAAATACAACCTTTAATCAAATTCAAAATGCACAAGAATTTATGACATATAAACAAAGTTTTATAATAAATGAAAATCAATTAGATTTTTTAACTAACAACAAAGAATTGGAAGAAGCAAATGAATATATTTTAAGCATTAAAAAATATCTAGGAAATGACTATCTTCTAGAGCAAGCTTTACAAAAATCAGGTTATTCAAATTATGAACTTTTGCTTGACGATGAAGGTGATGTAGGATGTGCAATATATAAAATAACAAAATAAAAAGTTGACAAAAATTATGAATTTTAATATTATTATACACATTATAGTAGGAGGTATATTAATGAATAAGAAAATGAATGGTATTTTATGGGGAACTACATTAGTTTGTTTAATTATAACTATTATTCTTTGGTTTCAAACTAATAAAGTTAATCCTGAGTATGAAGAAATAAAAGTGCTTGTTATCAGTGCTAATAGTAAAACTGTTACTTCTAAGAAAAGAGGGAATATTAAAATATATGAGGTAAAAGTAAATTATAATGGTTCTGAATATGAACTAAAAAATGTTCATAGTCTTGTAAATTATTCACAAGGAAGAATAGTTAATGCTTATTTGCATGATGGAAATATCTATGCTAATATCGAGGGGATTAAAAGCACATCTCCTATTGCAATTGTTTATTTTGTTTTTTTGTTTGGAACTTTCATAATGTTTTGTATATCACTTTCATATACAATCAAGCAAAAAAGAATCACTACTTAAGCAATAGTAAAAATGTTAAATCAAACAATTTTAAAAGGGTAGACTTTATAAAATGCCTACTCTTTTTAAATTTATAGAATAAAATCATAAATTATTGACAAGAAAGAAGATATACTATAAAATACAAACAATAGTTCTAAGAACAAATAAATAATACTAATTTATAAAAATTTGGGCATATAATAAGAATTTGAAATATAATAAAGCAGAAAATGTTCAAGATTTTTTCAAAAGGATTTATAATTTTTTAGATGAAATAAAAATAAAGTATTCAGATAAAAATGTTTTAATTGTTTGTCATGCTGGAATAACTAAAGCAATATAATGTTATGCAAATGGAATGATGAAAGATGAAGATATAGGGCCTTATCTTCCTAATAATGCTAGCATTCAAGAGTATGATATTAGATAAAGGAGAAGAAAATGAAAAAAATTTATTTGGTTCATTGTTGGGATGGAGCGAGTTCTGATGGTTGGTATCCATGGATAGCAGAGAAATTAAATAATGACAATATAGAAGTGATTAAATTTAATATGCCTAACACATCTAATCCTACAATAGAAGAATGGGTGGAAACTTTAAATAGCAAAGTAGATAAATTAAATAATGAAACATATTTTATAGGTCATAGTATAGGTTGTCAAACTATTATGAGATATTTAGAAACAAAGGAAATTACTAAAATTGGTGGAATTCTTTTTGTTGCTCCTTGGTTAGATCTATTGCCACAAGCTATAGAAGATAAAGAATCATATAATACAGCTCAACCTTGGCTTAATACACCAATAAATTTTGAAAAGATTAAGCAGTTTACTAATAATATAAATTGTATTTTTTCAGATGATGATTATTTTGTTTCTTTAGAGCAAGAAAAAGAATTTAAAGATAGATTAAATTCAAAAACAATCATAGTTAAAGATAAGGGTCATATAAGTCAAGATGATAATGTATATGAATTACAAGAAATATTAGATTTAAGCAAAGAAATGATAGGAGGTTACGAAAATGAAAGATGAATTAATTGATGTATTAGATGAACCTAAAACAATAAAAGAATTTGATAGAGAAATATTTGATAATTTAGTAGAGAAAATCATCATAGGAGAAAAAGACGAAAATAACAATATAAATCCAAATACAATAAGATTTATATTGAAAATTGGAACCGAATATAAGTATGAAATTAACGAAAATAAAAACGTGCCATTACGACCTGACAATGTGGAAAGAAGCACCTGATGGAATGATATATAAATATGATATTAGTGTAGCTAAAAATTATTTAAATGAAAATGAATTAAATAATTTAACTACTTTGTTTTTAGACTATGCAAAAACAATGACAGAAGAAGAACAAATAATAACAATGAAGGATTGGATAAATGAAATAGATAATCTTTTAAAATTTAGAAAAAAAGAGATATTAAAAGATTCTGGAAGAGTATCACATAAACAAGCAATTGAAAAAGCAAATAATGAATATGAAAAGTACAGAGTTAAACAAGATCAACAATATATTTCTAGCATGGATGAAATGTATAAGAGATATTTACAAGAAGGTAACTAAAAGTATTTTAAAAATAAAAGGAAGAGGTTTTTATGTCTAAATGGGGAGAAGAGGAAAAAGAAACAATACAAGCAATAGAGAAGATTGGATTTAAAGGAAAGGTTCTTAATATAGCAGCAGGAGACGGGAGATTTAATAAAGAACTTTTAAATTTAGCAAATGAAGTTGTAGCTGTCGATATTAATGAAGAAGAACTAAAAGAATTAGAGAGCAAATGCCCAAAAGAATTAAAATGTAAATTAAATACTAAATGTATAGATATTACTAAGAAATTACCATTTGAAGAAAACACATTTGATGGAGTGTTTTGTACAGGTACTTTACATTTGTTTGATGCACAAACAATAAAAACTATATTAAATGAAATTAAAAGAGTGTTAAAGAATAATGGAAAGATATTATTAGATTTTGCAACAGATATTTCAAGACTAGATTTTAATAATAATCCAGTTGTTTTTGATAATGAAGGAAATTATACATTGGAACAAGGAATTAAGATATTTCAAGATAGTTTTAGAAACTTTGTATTAAATATAGAAAAGGCTAGATTTAAAGAAGAAAATTTAGATAAAAGTGCTGGATACAAAATTATTGAAGGAAGCTTTTTGATAATTAGTGGAGAATATAGAAACAAAATAAATGAAATTGAAGAAGAAAGATAAAATATAAAGTTTGTGACCTATTCGTGTAATGATGTTTTATGTAACTAAAAACAATCCTCAAAAAGAGAATTACACTAATTTTGAAAAATCATACAAAAATTTTTGGTTGATATTGGTCATAATTTAGGTTATGAAGGGAGGAAATATGTTCAAATTAAAATCAGATTACAAGCCAACTGGTGATCAACCAAAGGCAATAGAATATTTAAGCAAAGGTATAATGGAAGGGAAGAAATTTCAGACACTTCTAGGAGTTACAGGTTCACGGAAAAACTTTTACTATGGCAAATATAATAAACCAAGTTCAAAAACCAACACTTGTTTTAGCCCACAATAAAACTTTAGCAGGGCAACTTTATAGTGAATTTAAAGAATTTTTTCCTGAAAATAATGTTGAATATTTTGTATCATATTATGATTACTACCAACCAGAAAGTTATATAGCTCAATCTGATACGTATATTGAAAAAGATGCATCAATAAATGATGAGATAGATAAATTAAGACATTCTGCAACAGCTGCATTATTCGAAACAAGAGATGTAATAATTGTCTCATCAGTGTCTTGTATATATGGACTTCGGAGATCCTATTGATTATGAAAATATGATTGTATCTTTAAGACCTGGTATGAAAAAATCAAGAGATGAAATTTTAAAAAAATTAGTAAATATGCAATATAATAGAAATGAAATTGATTTCAAAAGAGGAACATTTAGAGCAAAAGGTGATGTTTTAGAAATCTATCCATCAGACCAAAGCGAATCAGCTATAAGAGCTGAATTCTGGGGAGACGAGATAGAAAAAATTACTGAGATAAACCCATTAACTGGAAAGAGTATTGGAACAAGAAATCATGTTATGATTTTTCCTAATTCACACTATGTAACAACTAGTGATAAGATGGAACATGCAATTCAAACTATAGAAGAAGAATTAAATGAAAGAGTAGAATACTTTAAAAATCAAAACAAACTGATAGAAGCTCAAAGAATTCTAGAGAGAACAAATTTTGATATTGAAATGATGAAAGAAACTGGATTTTGCCAAGGAATAGAAAATTATTCAAGGCATATAAGTGGTAGAAAACCTGGAAGTGCACCATTTACTTTATTTGATTATTTTCCAGATGACTTTTTACTGCTAGTAGATGAATCACATGCGACAATTCCACAAGTAAGAGCGATGTATAATGGTGATAAATCTAGAAAAGATTCACTTGTAAATTATGGATTTAGACTTCCATCAGCATATGATAACAGACCGCTTAAATTTAATGAGTTTGAAGATAGAATAAATCAAGTAGTATTTGTTAGTGCAACACCTGCTGAATATGAAGATGAACATTCTAAAGAAAATGTTGTAGAACAAATAATAAGACCTACCGGATTATTAGATCCAAAAATAGAAGTAAGACCTGCTACAAATCAAATTGATGATTTGTTAGAACAGATAAGAATAAGAGTGGAGAAAAAAGAAAGAGTATTAGTTACTACATTAACTAAAAAAATGGCTGAGGATTTAACTTCGTACTTAAAAAGCCTAGATATTAAAGTAGAATATATGCACTCTGATATAAAAGCATTAGATAGAATGGAAATAATTCGTAACCTAAGACTTGGGGAATTTGATGTTTTAGTAGGAATAAATCTTTTAAGAGAAGGACTAGATATTCCAGAAGTATCTTTAGTTGCAATATTAGATGCTGATAAAGAAGGATTTTTACGTTCAGAAAGATCACTTATTCAAACTATAGGACGTGCTGCAAGAAACACAGAAGGAACTGTTATAATGTATGCTGATGAACTAACAGATTCTATGGAAAAAGCAATAAAAGAAACAAATAGAAGAAGAAAAATACAAGAAGAATATAATAAAGATAATGGAATAACTCCACAAACAATACAAAAATCAGTAAGAGATGCAATAAAGGCAACAATGATTGAGGATATAGCAGTTGAATATAAATTAGAAGAAAAAGATGACATTAAAGATGTAATAACTAAACTTACTGATGAAATGTTAAAATACGCAAGTCAGATGGAATTTGAAAAAGCAGCTGAAATAAGAGACAAAATTAGAGAATTAGAAAAATTAATATAGTAAAAGACCTTGGAAATACCAAGGTCTTTGTGATGTTTACTATGTTTAATTCAAATATTATGCTGCTGATAGTTTTTTAATAAAATCTTCTTTTTTTACAATTATACGATGATTGTCTGTTTTATCTGCTTCTAACGTATATTCAACTCCTAACTTTTTGACGGAATCAAATTCTAAGTCATTAAGAACTAATACGACTTCAGGTTCATGAGAACCTAAAATTTTAGAATGAAGATATCTAATGATTTGCATTTGTTTTATACACCCCCAGTTATATAAACATAGTAAACATATAGTTAAAAAGTTACAAAACTAGTATATTATGTACTTTAGAAAAATATAACTTTTTATTTATAAAACCACTAAAAGTAGTCATAAAATGTATTATAACACAATTATGTAAAAATAGCAAATTTTTGTAAAATTCATAATATATAAAAGGTGATTTTATGAATTTTATTAAAGAAATATATGAAGATGTTAAAAATATTAAAGAAAAAGACCCAGCATGTAGAAATTTATTTGAAGCAATTATTTTATATCCAGGATTTCATGCACTTTTGATTCATAGAATTTCACATTTTTTATATAATATAAAACTATTTTTTTTAGCTAGATTAATATCACAGATATCAAGGTTTTTAACAGGAATAGAAATACATCCAGGCGCTAAAATAGGTAGAAGATTATTTATTGATCATGGTATGGGAATAGTTATTGGAGAAACAACTACTATTGGAGATGATTGTATAATTTACCATAATGTCACACTTGGTGGAACAGGAAAAGATAAATATAAAAGACATCCAGATATAGGAAATAATGTAATGATAGGATGTGGTTCAAAAATATTAGGTCCTATTAAAATTGGTGATAATGTAAAAATAGGTGCAAACGCAGTAGTGTTAAAAGATGTAGAAGAAAATAGTACAATTGTAGGAATACCATCTAGAAAAGTAATTAGAAACATATACTTGAAAAGAACTTTATAAAATTTGAACAAACTATTGTTTTATAAAAACAAATATAGTATAATATGTAATCAGTAGGGGTGAAATTATGAATGATAAAATAATTATTAAAGGAGCTAAAGAACATAACCTAAAAGATATAAATTTAGAAATTCCTAGAGATAAATTAGTAGTAGTCACAGGACTTTCAGGATCTGGAAAGTCTTCTTTAGCATTTGATACTTTATATGCTGAAGGACAAAGAAGATATGTAGAAAGTTTATCTTCATATGCTAGACAATTTCTAGGATTGATGGAAAAACCAGATGTAGAATCAATAGAAGGATTATCACCAGCAATATCAATAGATCAAAAAACAACTTCTAAAAATCCTCGTTCTACAGTAGGGACAGTAACAGAAATATATGATTATATTCGTTTATTATATGCAAGAATAGGTGTACCATATTGTCCTAATTGTCATAAAAAAATAGAAAAACAATCGATAGATCAAATAATAGATAATATATTAAAATTAGAACAAGGAACTAAAATTCAAATATTAGCACCTATAGTAAGAAGTAAAAAAGGTGAGTATAAAAAGCAATTAGAAGAATATCAAAAAGAAGGATTTGTAAGAGTTAGAATAGACGGAGAAATTTATGAACTTTCTGACGACATTGAAATAGATAGAAAAAAGAAACATGAGATAGAATTAGTAATAGATAGATTAGTTGTAAAAGAAACAATTAGAAGTAGACTTACAGAATCAGTAGAAACTGCTTTAAAATATGCAGATAATCTAGTATTAGTT
The DNA here is from genome assembly GCA_964608075.1 of uncultured Clostridium sp. Classification (GTDB taxonomy): domain Bacteria; phylum Bacillota; class Clostridia; order TANB77; family CAG-508; genus CAG-269. Next base: position 16,981 of record CAZSMG010000021.1, read on the forward strand.
GATATACCAGATAAAACACCAATATTATATAGTTCAAATTATGCTTGTCCTGATTGTGGATTTAGTTTTCCTGAACTTACCCCAAGAATGTTTTCATTTAATAATCCATATGGTGCATGTCCAGAATGTATGGGTATAGGATATCTTATGAAAATGGATGAAGATTTAATAATACCAGATAAAAATAAAACATTATATGACGGAGTTAAAGCATTTGGTTCTAGCACTATGAAAAAAGGCGAGACTATGGCTAAAATGTATTTTGAAAGTATAGGGAGACACTATGGTGTTGATATAAAACAACCGATAAAAAAACTTCCTCGTGAGTTCTTAAATAAGATATTATATGGAACAGGTAGTGAAGAGATTGACTTTGAATTTGAATCACCATTTGGAGTAAGAAAATTTAGAACACCATTTGAAGGAGTGCTTCCAACTTTAGATAGAAGACATAGTGAAACAAAATCACAAGGAATGAGAGACTTTTATGAAATGTATATGAGTAATTCTCCTTGTCATACATGTCATGGAGCAAGACTTAAAGATGAAATACTTTCAATTAAAATTAATGGATTAAATATTAACCAATTAACAGATATGTCTATAAAGAAAATGCAAGAGTTTTTAAGAAACTTAAAACTTAATAAAACAGAACAAATGATATCTGAACTTATTTTAAAAGAAATAGATCAAAGGCTTCAATTTTTAATAGATGTAGGTTTAGAATATTTAACACTTTCAAGAAGTGCAGGAACATTATCAGGAGGAGAAGCTCAAAGAATACGTTTAGCAACTCAAATTGGTTCTGGACTTACAGGAGTATTATATATTTTAGATGAGCCAAGTATAGGTCTACATCAAAGAGATAA
>CAZSMG010000022.1:0-17834 GCA_964608075.1 uncultured Clostridium sp.
GAAAATGTTTGAAGAATACAATATAGACCTAGAAGGAAAAGATTTAGTTATTTTAGGAAGAAGTAATATTGTAGGAAAACCATTAATACAATGTTGCTTAAATAAAAATGCAACTGTTACAGTATGTCATTCAAGAACTAAAAACTTAAAAGAACATACCAAAAGAGCAGATATTGTAATAGCAGCAATAGGAAAGTCCAAATTTATTACCGAAGATATGGTAAAAGAAGGTGCAGTTGTCATAGATGTAGGAATAAATAGAGGTGATGATGGAAAACTAACAGGTGATGTTGACTTCGAAAATTTAGAGAAAAAAGTAAGTTATATTACACCGGTCCCAGGGGGAGTTGGACCAATGACAATAGCAATGCTTATGAACAATGTTATTAAAGCTACAAAAAATCAAATTTAAATAAAAAAAGGGGCATTTATACAAATGCTCTTTTTTTATTTTCATTAGAAAGGAATGATAATTATAGAAAATTCAGAAAGATATTGGGTATGGTTATCTTTATTAGATTTAAGTGTAAAAACAAAATTAACAATTTTAGATAAATATAAAAATCCAGAAGAAATTTATAAACTAAATAAAACACAATTAGAAGACTTAGAAATAAATGATAAGAATATTCAAAAAATATTAGATGCAAATATTAGAAATAGTATAAATAAGCATTTAGAATATATGAAAAAACATAATATACAAATTATTAATATTAATAGTAAAAAATATCCTAAAAATCTAAGAAATATTTATGATCCACCAATTAGTTTATATGTTATGGGAAATGTAGATATTCTAAATCAAAATAATATAGCAATTATAGGTTGTAGAAATTGCAGTAAATATGGAGAAAACCAAGCGAAAATATTTGCATATAACTTAGCTAAAAATAAAATAAATATAGTAAGCGGATTAGCAAAAGGAATTGATAGTTTTGCGCATATTGGTTCTTTATATGCAAAAGGAAAAACTATAGCAGTATTAGGAAATGGATTAGATATGATTTATCCTAAAGAAAATATTAATTTAGCAAAAGATATCATAAAAAATAATGGTTGTATAATATCAGAATACCCATTAGGTACTAAACCTTTAAAATATAACTTTCCAGCAAGAAATAGAATTATAAGTGGAATAAGTAATGGTATTTTAGTAATAGAAGCAAAAGAAAAAAGTGGAACGTTAATAACAATAGATTTTGCATTAGAACAAGGTAGAGATATCTTTGTTATACCAGGAAATATTGATTCTAAAAATTCTGTTGGTACTAATAATTTAATAAAAGATGGTGCTAAATTAGTTACCTGTTATGAAGAAATTATAGAATAGATTATATTTTATATACAAAGATATTTAGATATGTTATAGTTATTTTATAAATTTTGAAACCATAAACTAATATGATTTGTGTTTATAGTATAAGGGGGTAAATATGCAAAAAGAAAATGAAATAAAAGAAGTAATTGAAAAATATTCAGACACAGTATATAGAGTTGCACTTACAAGATGTGGAGTAATTGAAAATGCAGAAGATGTATATCAAGAAGTTTTTATGAAATTTAGTGAGAAAATGCCTAAATTTAAAAATGTAGAACACGAAAAGGCATGGTTTATTAGAGTTACAATAAATTTAACAAAAAACATAAAAAATTCTGCATGGAATAGAAAAGTAGTTACATTAGATGAAAATATCGAATTTGAAACGCAAGAACAAAATGATGTATTTTCTTGTGTGTGTCAATTACCTCAAAATTATAAAACTGTAATTTACTTATTATACTATGAAGGATATAAAGTTAAAGAAATAGCGAATTTAATGAAAACAAGAGAAGGAACTATAAAAACATGGCTATTTAGAGCAAGAGAGATGTTAAAAGAAAAATTAGAAGGAGGTTTTGAAGATGAATAAAGAAATTTATAAAAAGTCAATAGATCAAATTCATGCAAAAGAAGAATTAAAAGAAAAGGTATTTGAAAAAGTAACACAACCAAAAGTAAAATTTCCATATGTAAAATATATAACTGCGTGTGCAGCAATGTTATTTGTTATATTTTCTACAGGTATTTTATATATAAATAATAAAGATAATTTTAATAATAATCAAAACACTACAGATATAAAAATAGCAAAAGTAGAAAATGATTTACCAAGATTTGAAAATATAGAACAATTAAAAAAAGTATTAGAGAAAAACCATAAATCAGAAAGAAATGATTTATCAAAAGGAATGATTACAGAAGATTCAGCACAACTAGAATCAAGTACTATTACAAATTCTTCAAAAGAAAAACTAGATTATTCAGAAACAAATGTACAAGTACACAATGTAGATGAAGCAGATATTGTAAAAACAGATGGAGAGTACATTTATTATGTATCTAATAATGCAATATATATAGTAAAAGCAGAAGGTTTAAAAGTAATTTCAAAGATTAATGAAATAGGAGATGAAGAAAGATTTTATCCTAGAGAGATTTTTATAAATAACGATAAATTAGTAGTATTAGGAAGTGGATATGAATATGAAATAACAATAACTCAAGAAACTGATAAAAGCAAATTACAAGATTCAGCAAGAGTGTCATCAAATTATAGAACAAAAGCAATTGTATATGATATTTCAGATAAGTCAAATCCAAAACAAGTAAGAGAAGTAGCATTAGATGGAAGATATATAAATTCAAGAATGATTGGAGAAAACGTATATTTTATAAGCACAAAATCACCTAACTATTTTTATGATCAAGTAAAAGAAGATGAAATACTACCACTTTATAAAGATACAGCAATATCAGAAAAAGAAAATAAAATCGCATGTACAGATATTGCATATTTTGAAGATACACAAAGTAATAATTATATGCTAGTTGCAGGATTTAATATAAATAATAATGATAAAGCAAATATAGAGACATTTTTTGGAGCAAGTGATAATGTTTATGCAAGTGAAAATAATTTATATATAACTCAATGTATTTATAAAGATAGATATATTTATGAGAAAATGGAAAATATAATTTATAAATTTAATTTAAATGGTTCACAAATAAAATTGCAATGTAAAGGAAAAGTTGATGGATATTTAAATGATCAATTTTCTATGGACGAATATGAAGGGAATTTAAGAATAGCAACAACATCAGGATATAATAAAAATTCTGAAAATGCAGTATATGTGTTAGATGAAAATTTAAATCAAATAGGTAAATTGGAAAATTTAGCAAAAGGAGAAAAAATATATTCAGTAAGATTTATTGGAAAAGTTGGATATGTTGTTACATTTAAACAAGTTGATCCATTATTTGTTATAGATTTATCGAATCCAAAAGCTCCAAATATAAAAGGACAGCTAAAGATTCCAGGATATAGTAGTTATTTACACCCATATGATGAAAAACATATAATAGGAATAGGTTATAACACTAAATCAAATGGATATGGAGGAATTACAAATTCAAGTATGAAAATGTCTATGTTTGATGTATCTGATTTAGAAAATCCAAAAGAGATGTTTAATGTTAGTATAGGAGACAACTACGCATATTCTGAAGTATTAAATAATCATAAAGCATTATTTTATAATAAAGATAAAAAATTAATAGGATTTCCTGTAACTTATAGAGAAAAGAAAGCGTCTAGTGATAGAAATGGTTTTGTAATTTATAAAATTGATTTAGCTAAAGGATTTGAAAAATATGGTGAGATTAAACAAGAAATTAATTATAAAACAAATATTGATAGAGCAATATATATAGGTAATACATTGTATACTTTAGCTGAAAGTAAAATAGTTTCATATGATTTAAATACAATAAGTAAAATGCAAGAGATAAATTTAAATTAATATTAATGCAAAAGTCAGTCATAAGACTGGCTTTTACTTATTTTGATACTTTTGTTTAGTTGTGTCAATTTTAGTTTGATCTGCTAATTCTGTTTTATACCAACCTTTTTCAGCCATTAAATTATATATTTTATTTTGAATGTCTAATGTTTCATTTAAAGCATCTTTAAAAGCAGAGTGAACTTCAGCAGTTGTTGATTCAATAGTTCCATGAAGATATAAATCACAAACACCTTTAATTACTAATAATTCATTTTCCATTAAGTCCTTATCTTCCATACTTTCCTCCTTATAATAAATTTAAGAATTTGTTAAATAATTCTGTATGTTTTTGTTCAAGCTCTCCTATATAGTTAGAAAGAGTAATGTCTTTTAGTTGAGAAGATGTTTTCTTACTACATGCTTTCATGAAACATTCATGTCCTAGAGCATCCTCAACATATAAAAGTTCTTTACCTGTCATAATATCACCACCTAAAATAATTATTTCCTAAAAATGCTAAAATATACTTAAATATTGTATAGATTCAAGATTAAAACAAGTTACAGAATAAATAATTGAGGAGCAAAGCAAAGGTATTAAGGAGGTAGAAGAAGTAAACAATAGTATAAAATGTTATTAAATAATTAATGTTCTAACACAACCTCTATAGCCAATATCTAGAATTAATAAAAATCTAAATAATTTAATTGAATTAGATATAATAGAAAAGATTAAAAATGGTAAATATGCAATATTAATGTAACAAAGTTTCTTCATTTGACGGCAAAAATATTTTTAAGATATGCACGAAAAGTGGCAAAAATACTTACAAAATAAATGCGAAAAGTGGCAAAAATGTTGACTATTTTTTTTGTTTATGATAATAATATTATTAGTGGAGGATATATAAATAATGATAAGATTGTTTGAAAAAAAATTATTTGATTGGAAAGAATCGGGAATGAAAAAGCCATTAATGGTAATTCGGAGTAAGACAAATTGGGAAAACATATACAATTGACAAATTTGGCAGAGAAAATTTTGAACAGTATTTATATTTTAATTTAGAAAAAAACGAAGAAGTAAGAAATATATTTGAAAAAACGATTGATGAAGAAAAAATATTAGAAGAACTTGAATTATATATTGGCAAAAAAATTGATTTAGATAAAACATTATTATTTTTTGATGAAGCACAGGTAAGTGAAAATTTTATTGTATCATTAAAATATTTTAATGAATCAGAAAAACCATATAAAATTATATGTGCAGGTAGTTTATTACGGAGTAAAGATAAATAGATTTAATAGTTCATTTCCAGTTGGAAAGATAAGAATGGAATATATGTATCCAATGAATTTTGAAGAATTTCTAATGGCAACAGGAAAAGAATTATTACTAAATAAGATTAAGGAATGTTATTTAAAGATGGAAGCAATGCCAGCGTTTGTTCATGAACAAGCACTTACACTATATAAACAGTATTTATGTGTAGGAGGTATGCCAGAGTCAATAAATAATTTTATAGAAAATGATTTAGATATATTAAAATATGATTCAAATATAATATCAAATATTACCCAAATGTATATTGCTGATATGAAAAAATATGTAAAAGGTAACATTGAATCTGTAAAAATTGAAAAAGTATATAAAAATATACCAAATCAATTAGCAAAAGATAAGAAAGCATTTAGATATAATTTAATAGATGAAGATGGTAGAAAGAGGAAATATGAAACACCAATTGAGTGGTTAATTTCAGCAGGAATGGTTTTAGCAAGTTATAAAATAAAAAAACCAGAAATACCATTAAAGGTTTATAAAGATGAAGATATGTTCAAATTATATTTAAGTGATGTAGGATTGTTAACTTCAATATCAGAAATAAAATATCCTGATATTATGTTAGAAAGAACTTTTGAGTTTAAAAGAGCAATTACTGAAAATTATATAGCTCAAGAATTTATTTCTAAAGGTAGATCATTATATTATTGGACATATGGAAGAAATGCAGAAGTAGACTTTATAATTTATAATGAAGATGGAATTATACCAGTTGAAGCAAAAAGCGGAAATAGTGTAAAATCTACTAGCTTAAATTTATATATAAGAGAACATAAACCTAAATATGCAATTAGAATTTCAAGCAGAAATTTTGGATTTGAAAATAATATAAAATCTATACCACTATATGCAACATTTTTGATTTAAACTATGTATTTGAATAAGATTAAGTTCCAAATAGTAGCAATAGTACACAAAGATGTTACACTAAAGAATGGTAAAGAAAAGGGACAAGTGGTACCTGAAAGTATTGAAATAAAAGGTGTTTTTCTAGCAGAAAAAAATCCTATTGTGAAGGGTTGGTAATTAAATAGCAGATTTATTAAAATAATTGTAAGCTATTTTATAACTTACAATTATTTTTCTATCTCTATTTTTATATAATTAATAAAAATAGTTAAATTTCATTCTCTTGGTGAATAGCATATTTTTCTTCATATTTTTTTAATGCTTCTAATCTGTTTTTAGGCCATAAAAATGCATTTTTAGAAGATTTATCACTTTTTTCCAATTCTGTTTTTATAGCATCTGGAGTACAATACAAGTATTCGTATAATTCTAGAAAATCATCATCGTATTTTTTTATATACCAATCTTCATATCCTTTTTCTGTATTTTTAACAGAAGGTCTATGATTTATTATTAAAATGTAATCTTGTGAAAATTCCATTGTAATTTCTGCTCCAGTCACGTCATCAATATGACTCATTATATCTCTTCCTACATGGTTATTATGATTTATCCTTCTGTTTATTCTTCTAATTATATCAAAATCATCTATGGTAGCATATTCTCCTAATAGTAAATATGTATACATTTCATCTGTTCTTATTTCTGTCTCTAATTCTTTAAAAACTTCTTGTATCTCATCCTTTTCTTGTTCTGTCAAATCCAAGGTCGTTTTTGATAACATTCTACTCTTCCAATAATCACATACTTTTTTTGCTATTGGAGCTAGTTTTATAGATTTTTCCTTTTCGAGTTCTTCTATTGACTTTATTGTATTATATTTATTCATAAAATTATTATTTCTCATGTTTTTCTCCCTCTTTTATATCTTTCTAATAAATTTAGTATAGCATATTTATTGGAAAATTGCAACTTTCCTAATTTCCTTTTCAATATAGATTTGATTGCAAAAGTAAATTTTAGATTTTAATTAAAACTAGAATTTAAAAGTAAAATTAATTTGAAGAAGAAATTTTACAAAAAGTCTTGCTATTTTAATAAAAATATATATAATGAATATAATAGTAGTAGATATTTAATATCTGCTATAATTAAAAATGTGAGTCGCAACTCTGCTTGTGAGATATGAATGGGAAAGTGGAAAAATATTAATTATAGTAAAATATGGGGTATAAAAAATTAAATTCCATATTTTCATAAAGGAGAAATATAACAGAGCTAAAACTAAGAAAGAGAAAAAAGAAAAGTTCTAACACAACCTCTATACGAATACAATTAAACAAAAGTATTGGTAAATGGAGGTTTTCTTTATGAAGGGTTACTCAATAGAAGAACGTGCCATTAATTTAGCACATTATATTATAGATTCAAAAGATACAGTAAGAGGTACAGCTAAAAAATTTAGTATTAGCAAAAGTACAGTACATAAGGATGTATCTGAACGTTTAGTAAAGATAAATCCATCTCTAGCAAGAGAGGTAAGAGAGGTACTTGATGAAAATAAAGCAGAAAGACATATAAGAGGGGGAATGGCAACTAAGCTTAAATATAGTCATACAAAATAATATATAAATGCACCTAAATATTATATTTGGGTGTATTTTTATATATCACGTTATAACAAAATATGACATATTATATAATATCCTATTATTATGGGGTGATATAATGGAAAGAATAAAAAAAGGAGATATAGTAGCAAGAAAATCATATAACAATGATATAATATTTGAAATAAAAAAAATAATAAGGCTGTCGAACGGAAAAAGAATTGCTATATTAAAAGGTATAACAGAGAGAATTGAAGCAGATAGTAATATAGAAGACTTATGCTTAGTTAGAAGGAAAGAAGTAAAAAGTAGTCTAAATTTATTAGATACAAAACTTAAAGATAGAATATATAAGATAAAAAAAGAAGGTAGGATAGATACAAAAGAAAAGATATTTAAAGATTCTAGAAATATTGAAAAAGTAGTAACTGGTAAGATATTACATTTAGATGGAGATAAAAAATATAGTCAGAAATCTCTAAAATATTATAAACAAATGGGTCTAAATGCAGTAGTAAAGAACATACCAGAGAGCAAACAACCCAAATTAGTGTATGAATTGTTAAAATATTATAATCCTGATATACTTGTAATTACTGGTCACGACCGGAATGATAAAACTAGAGTCAGGATATAATGATATATATAATTATAGAAACTCTAAGTACTTTATAAAGACAGTACAGGAAGCAAGAAGATATGATGAAGAATTTAACAAAAATTTAGTGATATTTGCAGGAGCATGTCAAAGTTATTTTGAAGCATTAATATCAGCTGGTGCTAATTTTGCTTCATCACCTGCTAGAATATTAATAGATTTTTTAGATCCATTAATAGTTGCAGAAAAGGTAGCTCTTACAGATAAATATAAATATATAACTATAAATGATATAGAAACAGAATTAAGAGATGGAAAAAAAGGAATAGATGGAATAGGTGCAAATGGAAAAAGAAGAGTAAACTTTGTATAAATCAAAAAGAGTAAATTGTTTTGTAACAGATATGTAATAATATTGTAATATAAATGTAATATTTCAATATTAAAGCCCAAAACGACTGAAAATACTACGTTACATAAAATTACAAAAAATTTACTCTTTTGACAATTTATATATGCAATGATATAATCAGACCAAATTAAAGAGGTGAATGAGGATATGATTTGCAAGACTGATATCTTAAATCTAAAAAGTGATATTTTAGATAAAGTAGGACAAAAGATAATTGTAAAAGGATCTTTAGGGAGAAGTAAAGCCTTTGAAAAAGAAGCTACAATAGAAAAAGCATATCCAAATATTTTTGTAGTAAAATATGAGGAAAATGACAGAAATGTTACATATAGCTATACAGATGTATTGACTAGAACTGTAGAAGTCGAAGTATTTGATGGAGACTCATATAGTCCATTAATACCACCAATAATGGAAACAAAAGATAAAAAGAATATACTATAAAAAGTAAGAGATTGACTCTTACTTTTTTCTTTTTGTCATAAAAATAACTTATCCAAAATATATATGAATAAAAGTATATTAAGGAGGTATAAAAGATGGTGGAGACAACAAATGAAAATTTATCAGTAAATAGATTAGTATCTGAGAAAAATGAGGTTATATTTATAGAGGGAGATATGATTGTACCAGACTCTAAGCCAGATATATTAAATACAATAAATACAACTGGAAATGTGTGCATATATAAAAAGGAAGTAATGGATGATAGAATAAGACTTGATGGAAATATTAGTGCATATATAATGTATTTGGCGGATAATAGTGAAGATAATGTAAGAGGGCTTAACACAAATTTAGATTTTTCAGAAAATATAAATGTTCCTAATTGTAAGGAGAATATGCTAGTAAATTCTGATATAAATATAAAATCTATAGAATGTAAAGTATTAAATGGAAGAAAAATAAATGTAAAAGTTGGACTAGAAATAAAATTAAAAGTTTATGCAAATGAAAATGTAAATATAGTAAATCAAATAAATAATGATTGTGATATTCAAATATTAAAAAAAGATATAAAACTTAATTCTTTAGTAGGAAATGGAAACACAAAAGTATATGTTAAAGATACTATATCAATAGATAATACTGATAATTTAGCTGAAATCTTAAAAGCAAATATTAATTTGGTTGATAGAGACATAAAGATTAGTTATAATAAGGTCTTAGCAAAATCTGAAGCTGAAGTAAGAATTATGTATCTAACAGAAGAAAATACGATAAGAACTATAACAAATAAAATACCTGTAGTAGGATTTGTAGATATTCAAAATGTAACAGAAGATAATTTATGTGATACAAATTATGAAATAAAAAATATGATAATTAAACCTAATAATGTAGAGGAACATTCAATATATATTGAATTAGAAGTAGAAGTAAGTTGTATAGTATATGAAGAAAAACAAATAAATCTTATACAAGACTTATATAGTCCATGTGAAGAGGTAACATTTAACACAAGAAATGTAAAGACTATGTCAAATAAATCTAATATACAGAAAATATGTCAGGTAAGAGAAAAATTAAATGTTCCAGAAATAGAAAATATGAATTTAATAGATGTAGATGTTATGCCAGTTATAAATAAAGAAAATAAACTAGATTCTAGAATAACATATGAAGGAGAATTAGAGTTAAATTTAGTTTTTTCATCTAACTCTATATCAGATATAAATAGTAAGAATTTAAAAGTACCTTTTGAATTTACTATAAATGATGTACAAAATGCAAAAGATATGGATATTACTACTAATATTGAAATATCAGCACAAGATTTTATTATACAATCAGGTGGAGAATTAAATTGCAATGTTGATATAATATTTAATATATGTATGTGTCAAAATGTTAATTTAAATATAATAGAACAATTAAATACAGAAGAAAATAGAGATTTAGAAGATTATAGTTTAATATTATATATCGTAAAAGAAAATGATACATTATGGGAAATTGCAAAAAGATTTAAAAGTACAATAGATGATATTGTAAGAGTAAATGGAATAGAAAATCCAGATGTAATAAATGTTAATCAAAAGTTATTTATTCCTAAATATGTCAAAAGTGGAGGAAGAAGTTTGGTAGAATCTTCTACTATGATGGATTATGTATAAAATCTATTCACGAAAAAGAATAAAGATACCAAATATGCATTTTGATAGAAATGGAAAAGAAATAAAAAGTGTAAAAAAAATATTTAAGATTATTTTAGTATTATTTATAGCATTTAGTGTTGTAAATTTGGTTTTAAAATCTATTAACCCTATATTTGAAACTATATGTGAAGATGAAGCAAAGTCAATTGCAACTTTGATATCAAATGAACAGGCAACACTGGTTATGAAACAATATAGTTATGATGAATTATTTACTATTGAAAAAGATGATCAAGGTAATATTACAATGATAAAATCAAATATATTTCCAATAAATGAAATAACTTCTGATATAGCTATAAAAATACAAGAAGAGCTTAATAAAAAAGGTAGAGATGATGTGGAAATTGCTGCTCGGTAGTTTTACAGGTATTAATCTATTAGCAGGAAGAGGACCAGGAGTAAAAATAAGGATATCATCAGTTGGAAATGTAGAAACAGATGTAAGAAGTGAATTTACCTCTCAAGGTATAAATCAGACATTACATAGGATATATCTTCAAGTTAAATGCGAAGTGATTATTTTGACTCCTTTTGAAAATTTAAAAAAGGATATAACAAATCAAGTATTACTTGCTGAAAATGTCATTGTCGGAAAAATCCCTTCAACATATTATAATCTGCAAGGTTTAAATAATGCTTCTACAGCTTTAGAAATAATAGAATAGAAATGACTTAGGAAATTCTTAAGTCATTTTTTAATTTAATTAATATAAATGTAGAAAATTGTAGATTTTTGATATAAAATGTTATATAAATAATATAAATAAATTTAAGGAAAAATAAATATGGTAGAAGAAAAGATAAGAAATGAAAAAGTGAAAGAAAAAAATAATAAAAAGTATCAAGAAAAACAAGATAGTCTTAAAATAACTTTTTTTAAACTGCTTGCATATTTTATTATATATAGCATAGTTGGATATATAATAGAAACTATTTTTGGAGTAGTAACTAAAGGAGTATTAGAAAGTAGAAAGAGTTTTCTTTATGGACCATTTTGTTCAATATATGGTGTAGGTGCAGTTATAATGATTATATCACTGCAACATTTTAAGAAAAATAAATATACATTATTTGCTGGAGGTTTTTTAGTAGGATCGATAGTAGAATATGTGATAAGTTTAATTGGTGAATTTATATTTCACGTTAAATGGTGGGACTATTCAAATGAACCTTTTAACTTAAATGGAAGGATATGTGTAACATTTTCATTTTTCTGGGGGATACTTGCAATCTACTTAATAACGCATTTTAATCCAAAAGTAGATGAATTTATTGACAAATTAAAGAATAAGATGTCTATAAAACTACTTAAGATTTCTACTATTTTTATTGTTATATTTATGGCTTTAGATTGTATAATAACAGGATATGCTTTAAAAATATTTTTTACAAATTTAATATATGACTATAATTTAGATGTAAAAGATGCACAAGTATATTTGCAAGACTATGAAAAAATTAATAATGACAGTGTTAAGAAATTAAAAAATAAATATTTTTCAAATGAAAAGATATTAAAAACATTTCCAAATCTAAAATTAACTTCAAAAGATGGAGAGATTATTTTTATAAAAGATATACTATCAGATATAAAGCCATATTATATAAAATTTTTTGATAAAAAATAAAAATTATAAGATATATTATAAATAATATTTCAAAAATTTCTACTTATAAAAATTTTAAAAATACAAATCATATAAATGTATTATTTGAAATAGGAGGTTTTTTATAATGGAAAATTTTGAAGAAAGACATGAAATCGAAAAAAAAGAAAGACAATTAGATAATTTAATAAATATAAAAGAAAAGCATACAAGAACTCAAAGACATTTAGAACAATATTCTGAAATTGGTGATAAAGATAATAAAGATAATGCAAGAAGAAAACAGCAAATAAGAGAAAAAGAAATGGAAGAGTTAAAATCTAAAATTACAGACGAAGATAAATATATTTCTCCAGAAGAACATTTAGAAAATGTTAAAGAAAATTATAATAATACAGAAAGTTATATTGAAAATAATAAAGAATCAATTGACAATCAAATGCTAAGAAATTTGCAAGAAAAGCAAGAGCATAGGGAAGAACAAATAATATATTTAGAAGACGAAAGTTAGAAAATTTAAACCTTGGTAATTTATAGTTTACCAAGGTTTATTTTGTATCATGATGTAAAATATAATTGTAAATATATGTAAAAAAATATAGACAATTACAAACTAATATTACAAATTATATACAATTTATAATAAGGATGTTAATTAATAAAAAACGGAATAAAAGAACTTGAAGTTCAAAATGTAATTTCGAATCAAGAAATAAAAAATTAATGTAGGATACAAAAAACATAATAAATACTTGTACTTTTTTAAAAATATTGTTTAAAATAAAAATAGGTAATGTAATTGAGATTATATTAGAAAGGATATTAAACTATAGATGGGTAAAGGAATTATTATAGCAGGATTTGGAGCAATAGGTAAAAAACATTAGCAAAAAAGTATAAAAGATATTCCATACGAAGAAACAAAAGGTGTGAAAAATAAAAAAGTAAATGAAAAATGGCCTAATAATTATTATGATACTATAGATGTTCTAAAAAGAGAAAAATTAATATATTATATGTATATTGTTTATTTACATGCAACAAAATTAACAAAACGAATGTTCTAAAAGTTATTGATAATACCACATTAAAAATGTATAATACATCAAGAAGATAAGGATAAGCAGAATATGGTTACCATCTAACTTTAAAAAGAAAGCGGGGTGGTGTAGAATGTTAGAAGAAATACTTTTACAATTATTAACGTTATCGTTATTTACAAATATAGCTCTTACTATCATCTCATTTATATGTAATTATACTTATAAGTATAATTACATATAAACAAAACCATATCTCTGCTAACCAATAGAGATATGATTTTTTAATTATAAACATATTGGTAACCATATTTTGTGGTTCCTTATTTTCTATAATTATTATAATATATAAAAATAATAATGTCAAATTATTTTAGAGCTTTAATAGGAGAAAATAAATATGATATTAGCGATAACTGAAAGATATGAGAAATTTGATAATGAAAAATATTTTAAAGAAAATTTTTATCTAAATAAATGTTTTAAAGATATTTTTGAAAAGTTAAATGTTTTATTGTTTCCAGTTTCATCAGATACACAATTAGAAATAGTAGTAGATATATGTGATGGACTGGTAGTAACAGGTAGAAGGATAGATATTAATCCTAAATATTATGGCGAGGAAGCTATAGAAGCAACAAATTTTGGAGATTATAATTTGAAAGATGAATTAGATTTTTCTCTTATTAAATCGTTTCATAAAGCAAATAAGCCAATACTAGGAATTTGTGCAGGAATTCAATCTATAAATGTATGTTTTGGTGGAAGTCTATATCAAGATATTCAAAACCATTCAAGTAAAGAAGAATTAAAAATGCATTCAATTAATATAGAAAAAGATTCATTTTTAGAAAAATGTTATAAAACTAATAAATTAAAAGTTAATTCATTTCATCATCAAGCAATTAATAAAGTGGCACAAGATTTTAAAGTTATAGCAACTAGTGAAGATGGAATTATAGAAGCAATAGAATATAATAAAATATTAGGTGTACAATGGCACCCAGAACAAATGATGGATATTGAGTTTTTTAAGAAATATATTGAATTATATTTTTAGAAAAAGAAAAAGATGTCATAGTCAAATATGATGTCTTTTTAAATTTGTATATTGTGTGTATATTAGCTAGTCACTTTAGACAGATTTTATCAGCTTTAAATAGAGTTTTTCATAAATAAAAGAAAAGCAGTAATCTAAATAGATTACCGCTTTGTATATAGGTTTTTGACATCTTGCCCACCCAGGGCACTTTTTTATCTTTTACTAAATTGTGGAGCTTTTCTAGCTTTTTTAAGACCATATTTTTTTCTTTCTTTCATTCTTGGATCTCTTGTTAAGAATCCATTAGATTTTAGTTCTGGTCTATACTCAGCATTTGCTTCATTTAAAGCTCTTGCTATACCATGTCTTATAGCTCCTGCTTGACCTGTAAATCCTCCACCTTGTACTTTACAGATTACATCATATTTAGATAATGTATTTGTAATAGTAAGAGGTTGTTTAACTATAACTTTTAAAGTATCTAGTCCTAAATATTCGTCTATATCTTTTCCGTTTATTGTTATTTTTCCAGTTCCTTCTACTAGTCTAACTCTAGCTATAGAACTTTTTCTTCTACCTGTACCATAGAAGACTATCTTTTCATTTTTATCTGCTTTTTTAGGCATTTTTACGATTCCTCCTCAAATTAAAATTCCCATATTTCTGGTTTTTGCGCTTGATTTTCATGTTCACTACCTGCATATACTCTTAATTTTTTTACCATTTGTCTTCCTAAAGAGTTATGAGGTAACATTCCTTTTATTGCTAAAGTCAAAGCTTTTTCTGGATTCTTTTCAAGCATTACTTTTGCAGGAACTTCTTTCATTCCTCCAATATAACCTGAATGATGTCTATAAACTTTTTGATTTATTTTATTTCCTGTTAAAATAACATCTTTTGCATTAATTATAATAACATGATCACCTGTATCAATATTTGGTGTAAAAGTTGGTTTATGTTTTCCTCTTAATAATTTAGCAGCTTCTGTAGCAACTCTACCTAATGGTTTTTCGGCTGCATCAATTATATACCATTTTCTTTCAATTTCACTTTTTTTTGCACTATATGTAGTATTATTCATGGTAATAATTACCCTCCTATTTATAAAATTTGTTTTCTATATGAAATTTAAATCTTAAGCTACCGGGGAGAAGCTTATATTTAAATCATATTCTAATATAATACTGAAATATTATATTACTAAAAATATAGTTTGTCAATGCTTAAGCTATAAAAATTAGTAAAAAATCATTATAATTGTAAAAAATAATTAAATTCTTCATTAAACTTGATAAAAATAGTAATTAAATTTATAATATAGAAGTACAATAAAGTGAGGTGTGAAATAAATGACAGAAGAGAAGATACAAAAAAGAAACAAAAAAGAGAGCTTTATGCAAGGTGTGCTTACACTTATGATATCACAAATATTAGTAAAGGTTTTAGGACTTATTTATACATTATATTTAACAAATAGAAAAGGGTATGGAGATACTGGAAATGCAATTTCTAGTGGTGCTTATCAGATATATGCAATGTTACTTACAATATCTGCAATAGGAGTTCCTAATGCTATTTCAAAACTAGTATCAGAACGAATTGCACTTGGAGATCATAAAGGTGCACATAGAATATTTAAAATAGCATTTGCAACATTTGCTGTAATAGGACTAGTAGGAAGCTTAATGTTATTTGTAGGTGCAAAAGAAATTGCAAATACTTGGCTTCAAATACCAGAAACTGAAATGACATTAGTTGCTCTATCTCCAGCTATATTCTTTGTAGCTATATCATCTGTAATGAGAGGGTACTTTAATGGAAGACAAAGTATGAGGGTAACTGCTAGGTCTCAAACTTTAGAGCAAGTATTTAAAACAGTACTTACTATAATAGTAGTTGAAATTGTGGCTATAATATCAGGAGTATCTACAGAATTTATGGCTGCTGGTGCAAATATTGCTATAACTGGTGCAACATTCTTAAGTTTTTCATATTTAGCTTTATATTATAAAACAATAAGAGGAGAAGTTGCAAAAGAAGTAACACAAACTATAAATTATAAACATGAGAGAGTTATAACAATAATAAAGAGAATTTTACAAGTATCAATTCCAATGGCTTTAAGTTCTATAATGTCATCACTTAATAAAAATATAGATTCGTTTACAGTAGTAAGAGGATTAAAAACTTTTCTTCCAGATGCAGTTGCTAAATTTCAATATGGAATACTAAGTGGGAAGGTTGATACATTAACAAGTTTGCCACTTTCTATAAATATAGCATTTGCCACGGCTTTAGTTCCAGCAATAGCGGCATCTAGAGCTCAAAATGATGAAAAAACAGCAACAAAAAGAACCTCATTTTCATTATTAGTATCAATGCTTATAGGACTTCCTTGTACGATAGGAATGTGTGTATTTGCTCAACAAATATTAAATTTATTATTCCCAAATGCAAATCAAGGTGTATTAATATTACAGATAAGTGCTTTTACGATTATATTTACAATATTAGATCAAACTATAAATGGAGCATTACAAGGATTTGGAAAAGTTATTGTTCCTGCATTTGCTTTAGGTTGTGGGGTTATAACAAAATTAATATTAAATGTAGTTTTAGTTCCGATTCCTTGGATAGGAGCAAATGGAGCAGCAATAGGATCTGTTGCATGTCATATTGTAGCATTTACAATTGCTATAAATGTACTTAGAAAAAATGTTAAATTAGATTTACCATTTACTAAATTTATTTTAAAACCAATTTTAGCGACAGTTATAATGTGTATATGCTCATATGCTGTATTTATAATATTAAATGGAATAATTGCAGAAAGATTGGCTACAATAATAACATTAATAGTGGCTGTTGCCTTATACGCTATTTCAATAGTAGCATTAAAAATATTTACTAAAGAAGAGATTTTTATGATTCCATATGGAAATAAAATATATGGAATTTTAGAAAAAATAGGGATTTATAAGCCAGAGAGAGCATAAAATTTATTAGAATTATTAAAAAATATTATAAATTTAATAAATTTTTTTAAAAAAAGAGGGAATTTATCGAACATTGGCGAATAAATAAAAATAGTAGCAGAAATACTCTAGTTCAGAGTATAGCTACATATCAATTAAATCTTATTAGGAGGTAATTTAAATGAACAAAGCTGAATTAATCGCAGCAATGGCTGCAAAAACAGGAGACACAAAGAAAGCAGCTGAAGCATCAGTAAATGCATTCGTTGAAGCTGTAACAGAATCTTTAGTAAAAGGAGACAAAGTTCAATTAGTTGGATTTGGATCTTTCGAAGTAAGAAAAAGAGCAGCTAGAAAAGG
>CAZSMG010000023.1:0-17566 GCA_964608075.1 uncultured Clostridium sp.
ATTAAAAGAGTTAAATATAGATTTTTACGAAGCAGAAGGAGAAGCAGCATTTTACGGACCTAAAATTGATATACAAATAAAAACAGCTCTAAACCATGATCTAACAATTCCAACTTGTCAATTAGATTTTGCTCTTCCTGAAAGATTTGAACTTGAATATGTAGGTGAAGATGGAGAAAAACATAGACCTGTTGTAATTCATAGGGCTATTTTAGGAAGTTCAGATAGATTTATATCTTTCTTATTAGAAGAAACAAAAGGATTTCTTCCAATATGGCTTGCACCACTTCAAGTTAAAGTAATGCCAATTACAGATAAACAAAGAGATTATGCAAAAGAAGTTTCTGATGAGTTACGCAAAAATGGAATACGTAGTGAATTAGATGATAGAAACGAAAAAATAGGTTACAAAATAAGAGAAGCACAACTTGAAAGAGTGCCATATATGCTTATTATTGGAGATAAAGAGGTAGAGTCAAATTCAGTAGGAGTACGTTCAAGAAAAGATGGAGATATAGGCACTATTAGAATTGAAGATTTTATTAATAAAGTAAAAGATGAAGTTGACAATTTTAAAAATTAATAAAAACTATTGTTAAAATAACAAAATGACAAATAAAACAATAAACAGAGAAAAAACTCTTTAACTTAAATAATTATATAATTAAAAAGGCACAAATAATATTATTATTGCGTATTACATAATATTGTGCTATAATTAATTATATACATTTTTTGGTAATCCTATTTTTAACTAGGTTTATATAAATTATCAACGAGTAAAAAATTTTTATAGGAAAACGGAGGAATATTAATGAAAAACACATCACGGACAAAATTAATTTTTATTGTAGTAATAAGTGTATTATTATCAGTACAACTTATAATTTCTTGTTGCATATCGTCAAGATATAATCCAAATGTAATATTAATTGCATTTATTGTATTTGCTAACTTAATATATCATGGTATTAGATTTTTTAAAAATATCTTTTTAAATATTGAAGTTATGCTAAATATTGCAATTATGAGTACTATATTTTCAGTTGGATTTGCCTTATTTGTAATGATTAGGGCAGAAATAAATATTTATGTACTAATTATAATTACTATATGGACAATAATTTCTTTTATAATACTTATTATATGCGTAGTAAATAAAGACATTTGTATAAATTATGCTTGCAAAATAGCAAATAAAAGATACAAAACACAATATAAGTATTATAAAACTATTTCTGTAAATGGAAAGGAATATTATATTTTAGAATCTATAGGACTAAACAAAGAAAAAATAGAAATAGATAGATATGGAAATGAATTAGAGTTAGAGTATCCGGATGAAGATTTTAGTCAAAATAAATATAATTTTGATGAGTATGAAGAACCAATTGATATTTATATACAAATATCAAAAATAAAACAATAAAAATTAGAAAAGATTGCAAGGAAAATTCCAAGCAATCTTTTAAATATTTATATTAGAATAAATATAGCATTTAGCATTATCATATTGATAGTGTTTTTATAATTCATAGATATTTACAATTTTTAAAATTAATGTTATAAATTAATGTATAAAAGTTAAGATTTTGAAAGGAATTTAAATTGAAGAAAACAAAAAACAAAAGTAATATAGATGAGATACCAAAAGCCTTAAAAAAGAGGAGTACTAAAAAAGAAGAAAAAGAATTTAAGACAAGAAAAGAATTAAAACAAGAGCTTAAAGAAGAAAAAAAGAAATCAAGAAAAAGGAAAATAATTAAATTAATTATATTTATTGTTTTAGTATATGTTATATATAGCATAATTTCTTTTGCTATTTCAATAAATAGATTTAAAAAACTTGTTACAGATATGATTACAAATGAAAATTCACAAGTTATAGATACAAATGGAAATGTAATAGCACAAATAGGAAGTGAAAAAAAGAAACAAAAGATAGATACTATACCAGAAAATTTAAAAAGAGCATACGTGGCAATAGAAGACCAAAGATATTATAATCATGGAGGTATTGATTTAAAAAGAACTTGTGCAGCTATTGGAAATTATGTAATACATTTTGGAAAGTCCTCATTTGGAGGAAGTTCTATTACTCAACAGCTTGTTAAAAATTTAACAGGAGATGATTCGAGTAAAATATCAAGAAAAATATCTGAATGGGAAAAAGCAATATATTTAGAAACTTTTTTAAGTAAAGATGAGATATTAGATATATATTTAAATATTATATATGTTGGCCCAAATATATATGGAGTTGAGACAGGGTCGCAATATTATTTTAGTAAAAGTGTATCTGAATTAAGTTTGGCTGAAAGTGCTTATTTAGCAGGAATTAACAACTCTCCTAATTCATACAATCCGTTTACACAAAAAGATAATACTGAAAAAATAACTAAAAGAACTAAGACAGTATTATATAAAATGAAAGAATTAGGATATATTGAAGATACCAAATATAATCAAGCTATAAGTGAAGTAGAAGGTGGACTAAAGTTTAAGAAAACTGATATTAAAGCTGATGGAGATGGGATTTATTCATATCATACAGATGCTTTAATTTCAGAAGTTATTTTAGATATTCAAGAAAAGTATAAAATATCTGAAGATTTTGCAACAAATTATCTTAATATGGCAGGATTAAAAATATATAGTACTCAAGATACAAGTATACAAGAAAAAATGGAAAAAGAATTTACTAAAGGTAAATATATTTTAAAGTCATCTAAAGATAGTAATGTAACTTCACAAAGTGCTATGGTTGTTATAGATCATAAAACAGGATATGTAATAGGTTGCATTCGGAGGACTTGGAAAAAAATATACTGCAAGAGGATTAAATAGAGCAACACAAAGTATTAGACAAATAGGTTCAGCTGGCAAGCCTTTGTCTGTATTAGGACCTGCTATAGAGAAAAAAATAATAACAGCTTCATCAATTTATGATGATAGTAAAACAATATTTGAAAATAATTATACACCCCGGTGATTATGATGCATATCAAGGAAATATAACTGTAAGAAGAGCAGTAGAATCATCACAAAATATTCCATTTGTTAAAATAATGGAAAGATTAACACCTAAAGCTTCTATAAAATATTTAAAAAATATGGGTATAACAACATTAACTCAAAAAGATGAGAGTTTACCTTTGTCTTTAGGAGGCTTAGAAAAAGGTATTAGCCCTTTAGAAATGGCAGGAGGATATGCTACTATTGCAAATGATGGGATTTATATAGAACCAACATTTTATAAGAAAATAACAAATTCTAGTGGAAAAATAATAATTGAATCAAAACAAAAGAAAAAGAAAGTATTTTCTATTCAAACATCATTTATATTAAAACAATTATTAAAACAACCTGTAGAAGGAGAAAAAGGAACAGCAACTTATTGCAGAATATCTAATATGGATGTTGCTGCAAAAACTGGTACAACAGATGAAAATTATGATAGATGGCTTTGTGGTTTTACACCATATTATACAGCTGTAACTTGGTATGGATATGATTTAAATGAATCAATAGATTATGGAGGAAAAAATCCAGCAGGATTAATTTGGGCTGATGTTATGAAAGACATTCATTCAAATTTACAAGGAACTAGTTTTATAAAACCTTCAAATGTTATTGAAACTAATATATGCAGAGAAACTGGTCTTGTTACAAATAATGGTTGTACAGATACTTATGTTGAATATTACTTAAAAGGTACGATTCCTGATAAATGTAATAAACATTTATCTTCTAAATCAAATACTACAGACAACACAAAGAAAGAGACTACTAAAAAGACACAAACAAATACAACTACTAATAAAAAAACAAATGAAAGCAATACAGATATAAATACTACTAATGAAAATAAAAAAGTAAATACTAAAACAAATACTACTAAAAATGAAACAACTAACAATACTTCAAATACTACAAAGAAAAATGAAACGAACAATAATAAAACAACAAAAAAATTAAATACAACAAAAAACGATACAAATTAGGAGGATAAGCTTATGAAAAAGTTAACAATATCTGCAAGTGCAAAATTTCAAGAAGAAATAATTAAATGGAGGGATTATTTTATAGATAATGGATATGATGTGATAAATTACCCAAAACCTATTAATCAAGATATTGAATCAGAATATAGAAAAACATATATAGATTTTTTAAAATCATTAAATGATACAGATATTTTATTTGTAGTAAATGAATCTAAAAATAACATTGACGGATACATTGGTGCAGCAGTATTTGCAGAAATATCTTTTGTAGTAATTAATAATATATTAAATAATTTTAAAAAAGAAGTTTGGATTTTAAATATGCCAAGTAAAGAAGTACAATCATATAAAGAAATTGAAAACTTTATAAAATTAGGTTGGATAAAAATATTTAATGAAAAGGAAATAGGTAAATGATAAAAACCTTAAAAGAGATACTAAAAAACAATTATAAATGGATAATATTATTTGTTTGTTTTGTTATAGCAATTGATTTAATAGAAGATATATTTGAATACGAAAAATTAACAATAGATTCTATTACATATAAAATTATTGTGCAAAATATGAGAAATGATATGTTAACAAATATATTTAAATTTGTTACTTTTTTAGGAAGTCAGTATATGATATTATTAATAACTATATTATGTTTTATATTTATAAAAAATAAAAAAATACCTATAGCAATGTTAATAAATCTAATAGTTGTAACAATTTTAAACTTATTATTAAAAAATGTAATAAGTAGACCTAGACCAGAAGGATATAGAATTATAGTAGAGACTGGATATAGCTTTCCATCAGGACACTCTATGATAAGTATGGCATTTTATGGTTTGATTTTATATATTATTTTTAAAAATATGAAAGATAAAAACTTAAGAAATGTATTATCTTATATGTTAGGAATATTAATAATTTTAATAGGGTTTAGTAGAATATATTTAGGAGTACATTATGCAAGTGATGTACTAGGTGGATTTATAATTTCTATAGCATATTTAATCTTATTTACAACAATAACTAAACCAATATTTGAATTAGATAATATTAAAAAGGAGAAATAATATGCGGAACCAAAAATAAAAAATTTTTAAATAGTTTTAAATATGCATTTAATGGGATTTTTTCTGCTCTAAAAACAGAAAGAAACTTAAAAGTACATATTTTAATTATGATTTTAGTTATAATATTTGGAATTGTTTTTAAAATTAATATAACAGAGTGGATCATATGTATAACTCTTTTTGGGCTTGTTATATCTTTAGAACTTATAAATACAGCAATAGAAATAGTTGTAGATATGATAACACTTGAAAAAAATGAAAAAGCAAAAAAAGCAAAAGATATATCTGCATCTGCAGTATTGATTTCGGCGTTATCTTCTGCTATAATAGGATTAATTATTTTTATACCAAAGTTATTAACATTACTTAAATAAATATAAAAATAAAGGGAGGATTTTTTATGGAAGCAAAAATTTTAGGAGATAACTTACCAGCAGTTATTTGTAAATTAAAAAAAGGAGAAACAGTTGTTACAGAAAATGGCGGAATGAGCTGGATGGATGAAAAAATCAAAATGAAAACTACTACAAATGGTGGAGTAATGAAAGGAATTGGTAGAGCTTTAGCTGGAGAATCTATTTTTATGAATAAATATACAGCAGAAGAAGATGATCAAGAAATAGCATTTGCATCTTGTTTTCCAGGACAAATTTTAGAATTTGATTTAAAAGAAGGAGAAACAATAGTAGCACAAAAAAGAGCATTTTTATGTTCTGAAGAAAGTGTTGATATTTCTATGCAATTTAGAAAAAAATTAGGTGCAGGTTTCTTTGGCGGAGAAGGATTTATTATGCAAAAAATAACAGGACCAGGAAAAGTGTATTTAGAAATAGATGGTAATGTTGTAAAAAGAGAATTAGCAGCAGGAGAAAAAATTAAAATTGATAATGGATATTTAGCAGCTATGACAAAAGATGTTAAATTAGATATAGAAACAGTTAAAGGTGTTAAAAATATAGTATTTGGTGGAGAAGGATTATTTGTAACAACACTTACAGGACCTGGGACAGTGTATATTCAAACAATGCCTGTTTCAAAACTTGCAGGATTATTCTATACAGCAAATGCTAGATAATTAACAAAAATTACTAAGAATAATAAAAACAAACTTCCAATATAATATAATTGGAAGTTTTAAAATAGGTGATAGATATGATTTATGATGTTGTAGTTATTGGTGCAGGTCCTGCGGGGATTTCTGCAAGTTTGTATACAATAAGAGCAAATAAAAAAACACTAGTATTATATCAAGATATGTCTAGTTTACAAGAAGCTGCAAGTATTCAAAATTACTATGGTTTAGAAAAGAAAATAACAGGAGAGAATTTATATAATCAAGGAATAAAACAAGCTAAAAATTTGGGAGTTGAATTAAAAAATCAAGAAGTATTAAAGATTGAATTACAAGATCAAAATTTTGCTGTACATACAAACAAAGGCAAGTACTATTCTAAATCTGTTATAATAGCTATAGGAAATAAGAAAAATAAATTAAATATAAAAGGAATTAAACAATTAGAAGGAAAAGGTGTTAGTTATTGTGCAATATGTGATGGTTTCTTTTTCAAGGGAAAAGATGTGGCGGTTATAGGAAATGGTAATTATGCTATTTCAGAAGCAAATGATTTGATTAATTTAGTAAAAAAATTAGTTATTTTGACAAATGGAAAACTAGCACCAGAATTTAGAGGAGATAATGTAGAAGTTATTACTAAAGAGATTAAAGAAGTCTCTGGAGAAAATAAAGTAGAACAAGTAGTATTTAATGATAATTCAAGCATAAAAACAGATGGGATTTTTGTAGCGCAAGGAGTTGCAGGTGGATTAGAACTTGCAAAAAAGATAGGATTAATTATGAATAAAGATAAAATTATTGTAAATGATAAGATGGAGACAAATATTAAAGGAATTTATGCTTGTGGAGATTGCACAGGAGGATTATTTCAAATATCTAAAGCTGTGTATGAAGGAACAAAAGCAGGCTTAGAGGTAATAAAGTTTTTAAATAAAAAGGAGGAAAATTAGTATGATAATTTTAAATAATCAAAACTTTGAAAAAGAAGTTTTAGAATCAGATATTCCAGTTATTATTGACTTTTATGCAGATTGGTGTGGACCATGCAAGGCAATGGCTCCAATTATGGAAGAGATTAGTAAAGATTTAGGTCTAAAAGCAAAAGTTGCTAAAATTAATGTTGACCAAAACCAAGAACTATCAATGAATTATGGTATTATGAGTATACCAACAATATTAATTTTTAATAAAGGAAAACTTGTAAAACAATTAGTTGGTTTAAGAGATAAACAAGAAATTGAAGAAATTATAGATAAATTATAGATAAATTTTAGAAAACATTTATAAAATCAAAGTATATATTATTTTTTATCAAACACTAAGTATATAGCTTTTTGCAGACAAAATGGATATTTAGCAACTATACCAAAAGATGTTAATTAAATATTAAAATAGTTAAAAGTGCAAAAATATAGTTGACATGGAATAGTATATATTCAAACAATGCCTGTTTTAAAACTTGCAGGATTATTTTATGCAGGAACAAGTAGATAATTCCAAAAATTACATATAATAAATTTTGATTAATTTGCTTAGACTATCAAGTAGGAGGATTTTAGTAATGGTTTATGCAAATTTAGAAGATAATATTTTTCCAGAAATGTTTAATGACAGATCTGAAGGAGTATTAAATTGGATAAATGAAAATAGAGATAAGTATGATTGGGCAAAAGATCCAAATGCATTTGAAATGACAAATTTATTTTTGCTAGGAGCAAAATATTCTAATGAAGGATATGATATTAATATACAAACATTACAAGATATGTGGGATATTAGATCTAAAGATTTTGCGAATGCTGGTGTAAGTAATAAAAGTTTTGTATATAAAATTTGTGAAGATAGCTTTATATCTGCAAAAACAGGAAAAACTTTAGTTAATGATGAAGCTTCACACCATGCATTAAGAAAAATGGCAGGAATAGGATTATATCTAAGTCAGCAGAAAAGAGATCAAAAGCCCATAGAATATAATAATCCACAAGAACTATTAGGACTATTACAAGCTTCTAGAACTTTAAAAGGTGTACATCCTGAACTTTATGATAGATATAAATTTGAGGATAATTTAAAGAAAATGGTTGAACTTCAACCTGAAAACCCATTCTCAAAGCATATAGATAATGCTATGAATGAATTAACAAGTAGTACTGAAAAAGATAATAATTCAGAAAATAATAATGAATTAGATGAGATTGATGTTAATTAGCAAGAATAGTTATTGATAGTAGCAGTTCACATATTGCATAGTGAAGGTTACTAACAAAATAAATTAAAGCAATTAACTTCAAAATGTTAAGAAAAAAGGAGCCTATGTAGGCTCCTAAATTTTTATCAAATTACATTAATTCTCTTAGCATTGATCAGTTTAGCAATCCTTTTAATATTCTCGCCACCTTTTCCAATAACAAGACCTTTATACAAATCGTGAACTTTAATCGTAACAGGTTGTCGTTATTTTTATAGTTTCGAAGAGAATTGCTCTTATATAACAAAATTATAACATATTTTATGTAAAATAGCAAATTTATTCTTAGCACTTGAAAAGATATTAAAGAAATGATAATATATAGATATATCTATATTCCCTATGAAAAAGGAGGTTAATCTATGAGTGAAAAAGTATATACAATAGAAGAAATAAAAGAAATGATATATGATATATTAAAAAGATATGGAATTGAAAAAGCATATATATTTGGATCATATGCAAGAGGCGAAGCAAAACAAGATTCTGATGTTGATATTATGATAAAAAAAGGAAACTTAAAAACACTTTTGCAATTATCTGCCCTTGCTTATGAAATAGAACAAATATTACAAAAACAAATTGATATTGTAGT
Organism: uncultured Clostridium sp.; assembly: GCA_964608075.1. GTDB lineage: Bacteria > Bacillota > Clostridia > TANB77 > CAG-508 > CAG-269. The sequence continues at coordinate 8,996 of CAZSMG010000023.1, forward strand.
AGAAGAAACATATACAGACGATATACAATATGATAGTGAAACAATAAAACTTGCTAAAAATATATTTTATAACGAAGTAAAGAAAGAAAGGTTGAATATATATGAGTAATTTAAATAGAGATTTAATAGTGTTATTACATATGAAGGAATATTGTGAACAAATAGAAAAAACATTTGATATGTTTGGAAAAAATATAGAAGATTTTAATATTAATGTTGTATTTAGAAACGCAATTTCTATGCCTATATTTCAAATAGGAGAACTTGTTAATCATTTAACAGAAGACTATATTGTAGCAACACAGAAAGATATAAATTGGAATGAAATAAGAGGAATGAGAAATCGTTTTGCTCATGGATATTATGATATGGATTATAGCATAATTTTTGTTACAGCTATAAACGATATACCTGTAATAAAGGAATTTATTGATAAAGAAATAAAGAAATTAATGAAATAAATATTATTAAAATTATAAAATAAAAAATAGTAGCATAAAAAACTTCCGAACATATAATATAAAAAAATATGAAGGGAGTTTATTTTTTTATGGACTATGAGTTAATGATGAATGGAAATGTTAGAATAGGACAAATGGCACCTGATTTTGAGGCTATGACTACTTGTGGGAAAGTATGTTTAAATGATTATAAAGGAAAATGGTTAGTATTATTTTCACACCCAGGAGATTTTACACCAGTATGCACAACAGAAATGATAGCATTTACAAGGGCACATACATATTTTGAACAATTAAATACGAATTTATTAGGATTAAGTGTTGATAGTAATAGCTCACATTTAGCATGGATGTATGATATATACTGCAAAACAGGAATAAAAATTTCATTTCCAATAATAGCAGATAGAAATGGAGAAATAGCAAGAAAATATGGAATGATTTCAAGTGATGTAAGTTCAACAGAAACAGTTAGGAATGTATTTATTATTGATGATAAAGGTATAATTAGAACAATTTTAATATATCCTTTAAATGTAGGAAGATTTATACCAGAAATAATAAGAACAGTTCAAGCACTACAAATGGCAGATTGCAGTAAAGGTTCAACTGCTGCAAACTGGATGCCAGGGCAACCAGTAATTGTACCACCACCAAAAACATATTGCGAACTAGAAGAAAGATTAAAACATATTGAAGAAAAAAATAATGGCTTAAGCTGGTATTTAAGTTTTAAAAATCCTGATAAATGCTGTATAAAAGATTTAAATAATTGTAAGGAAAACGTTATAGATGAAAAATGTAAGTGTAAAGAAGAAAAATATATTGATAAAAAATAAATAAAGTGATATAATATTTCCATAATATATTTATGAGGAGATATAAATATGAAAAGAGAAGTTTTTGAAGATTTTACTTTTAAAGATGATATTGAAATAATGAATTTAGAGCATCAAATGAAAGCAAATCAAATGTCTACAAATAACCAAAATATAGGATTTAATACAGATTTTTTATATAATAATGTAGAACAAAATATGAAAAACGAAAAAAAGTGGTAATAAGCCATTTCTTTATTGTATAGAAATCAACTTTTGTGTTGTACTTATAATAAATATATGCTATAATATTTCTATCAAATATAGAAAGGAGCTTATATATGAGAGAAAACACAGAACGGGGAAAAGCAGCTATAATAATCAGAAACGAAAATGGAGAGACAATGGAACTAATTCCAAGAGATGGTTCTAATAAAGCTATTGCTTTTACTTTGGAAGAAGCGGGAATTCTTACAGAAAAGTTGTCTAAACATTTGGGTTGTGATTTTTAAGACTCCTACTAAACAGCATTTGTTTAGTTTGCCTAAAAAGACTTACAAATTAGTAAGTCTTTTTGGCTTTTTTTTTGGATTTTTTTGTTGCTAATTGTAAATTATTTTGTTATAATTCACATAGAATAATACATAAGAAGAGGGAAAAAATGAAAAAAGTTTTTATTGATTCTTTAAAACCATTTAAATGGAAGATTTTATTACAAGTTACATTAATTACATTAAATATGTATTTATTAACAATTCCTGCTAAAACAATAGGAAATATTGTAGATCTTTTATATGACATTCCAAATAACAAACAAAATATTATTTATAATACATATTACTTAATAGGAATATGTTTATTTTTGTTGGTAGTAAGGGTTATTTGGAAATATTATGAAACATATATAGTTAGAGGATTTGAAAAAAATATGAAAGATAGACTTTTTGAAAGATTTCAAAAAATAAAAACAGCAAATCTTCAAAAAATTAAAAATGGAGAAATAATGTCATATTTTGTTAAAGATATAAATGAAATAAGGGCAGCAACATATCGTACTATATCTTTTGGTAGTAGAATAATAACAACATTTATTATAGTAACAATTACTATGATACAAGGAGTAAACTTAAAATTAACTTTAGTAACCTTATGTCCTATTGTGATAACATCATATATAATAGTTAAACTTAAAAACTATGTAGAAAAAAGTTTTAAAAAATCACAAGATCAATTTACTTTATTATCAGAATATGTACAAGAAAGCACAGATGGAATAAGAACAACAAAAGCATATTCATGTGAAGGAGATCAATTAAAAGAATTTATTAGAAAAAATAGAAAATTAAGAAGTAATAATAATGAAGTAGATGTATATTCAAATTTATTAAAAACAACTTTAAATATATGTTTTGGATTATGTTATAGTATATCACTTTTATATGGTTCGAAATTAGTATTAGAAAATCAAATAACAATAGGTGCGTTTGTTGCATTTAATGGATATATAGGGCTATTTGAAAATCCTGTGTCTTGGATACCAATATTAATTGCAAGAATAAAAAGAGGACAAATTTCTTATAAAAGACTAGAAAAAGTATTTGAATTAGAAAAAGAAAAAATATCTATTAAAAAAGATAAAACATTAGAACAATTAGATGGAAAAATAGAAATAAATAATTTAACATTTAGTTACTCAGAAAATTTAACACCAGTACTAAAAAATATAAACTTAAAAATAGAAAAAGGACAAACCTTAGGAATTATTGGAACAATAGGTAGTGGCAAAACTACACTTATGAACCTTTTAACAAGGTTGTATAATGTAGAAAAAGGAAAAATATCTATTGATGGAAAAGATATTAATGATATTCCGTTAGAAGAAATAAGAAATAGTATATGTTATATAACACAAGATAACTTTTTATTTTCAACAAGTTTAAAAAATAATATAAATTTATTTAGAGATGAATATGAAGATGATGAAATCGAAACTAGTACAAAACAAGCAATGATATATGATGAAATATCAAATATGTCTGATGGAATACATACAGTTATAGGAGAAAGAGGAGCAGACTTATCAGGTGGACAAAAACAAAGAGTAGTTATATCAAGAGCATTTTTAAAACAAAGTAGTATTGTTATTTTAGATGACACATTTTCAGCATTAGATAATAGAACAGAACAATATTTGTTAGAAAATATTAAAAAATTAACAAAGGGAAAAACATGTATAATAATTTCTAACAGAATATCTGATGTAAAACATAGTAATAATATAATTGTTTTAGATGATGGAGAAATAGTAGAAAGTGGAATACATAATGAATTATTAAATAAACAAGGAATGTATTACAATTTTTATAAGCAACAATCAACTAAAAAGGAGGAAAGCTTCTTAGATTAAATTTCTAAGGAAGGAGATACTTATGAAGAAAAATAAAACATTAAATAGAATGTGGAAACTCATAAAACCTGAAATGAAATCTATAATTATTATATCTATGCTTGCTGGTATTATAAGTATTATAGAAATAACAAAACCATATCTTATAAAAACAGCAATAGATGATTATTTGAGTTTGGGGATGTATCAAAAAGGATTAATTACTATAGGTATGATAGGTGCTTTTTATATAGCTTTAGTAATAATTGGTAATATATTAGATTTTATAGTAAAAACAGCTACAAGTATGCTTGGAGAAAATGTTGTATATTCTTTAAGAAATAGATTATACAAATATATTCAATATGCAAACATATCTTTTCACGATAAAACACCTGCTGGTAAATTATTTGTAAGAATAACAAATGATGTAGAAGATATATCTACATTGTTTAAAGATGTTGTAACAACTCTATTAACAGATTTATTAATGATAGTAGCTATTTTAGTAATGATGATGATATTAGACATAAGACTTGCTTTAATAAGTTTTACAATAATTCCTTTTTTAATAATATCATCTACATTTCTTACAAAATTATTAAATAAAATACAAGAGTATTCTAAAATAGTAAAAACACAATTAAATACGTTTTTAGCTGAATCTATATATGGAATAAAATTAATAAAAATATTTAATAGACAATATGAAAAACAAAAAGAGTGCGAAGAATGGACAGATAAATTTTGGAAATCTAGAATACCAACAGGAATAATAGAGGGTTTTTTACCAGCGATTATGCTAATACTAAAAAATGTAGGAATTTCCCTTGTAGTATGGTCTTGTATGAATCATTGGTTTAATATAAATTTACATGTTGGTGTTATTTATATGTTTATAACATATATTCAAAGAATATTTGACCCAATAAATAGATTAATTGAAAATTTTGAAACATTACAAGAATCAGTTGTTTCAATTGATAAAATATATGAAATTTTAGAAGAAAAAGATTGTTTAGAAGATTTAGAATCTGGAAAAGTATTGGAAAATGTAAAAGGAAAAATAGAATTTAAAAATGTATGGTTTGCTTATGAAAACGAAGATTGGATTTGAAAAAATGTAAGTTTTACAATAGAACCAGGACAAAGTATAGCTTTAGTTGGTAAAACAGGAAGTGGAAAAACTACTATTACAAATTTAATTAATAGATTTTATGAAATACAAAAAGGTGAAATTCTATTAGATGGAGTTAATATTAAAGATATTAATATTAGGTCACTTAGAAAAAATATAGGAATAATATTGCAAGATCCATTTATATTTGCAAGATCTATAAAAGATAATATAAAATTAAATGAAAATTTAGAAGATGAAGAAGTAGAAGAAGCTTTAGAGTTGGCATCAGCTGGAGATTTTATAGATTCTTTACCAAATGGAATAGAACAATTAGCAGAAGAAAGAGGAAATTCATATTCTGCAGGTCAGAAACAATTATTAGCCTTTGCTAGAATTTTTGCACATAATCCAAGTATATTTGTTTTAGATGAAGCGACTGCAAATATTGATACACATACAGAAGAATTAATACAAAAATCTATTGATAAAATATCAAGTAATAAAACTTCAATATTTATTGCACATAGATTATCTACAATAGTTAATGTAGATAAAATAATAGTATTAAATCAAGGAGAAATTGTTGAAGAAGGAAATCATAACGAATTAGTAAATTCAGGAGGATATTATAGTAAGTTATATCAAGCATATTATAATAGTTTAACAGCTTAAAATTTTAGAGAGGATTAATAAATGGAAGAAAGTTTAGAAATTGCTAAAAAAAGAAAAAATAATATGAAAATTTATCCTATTTATACTATGATAGGTCTAGATTTGATGTTCTTTTATGGAATTAAAATATTATTTTTATCACAAATAAAAAACATAGATATATCTTTTATCATACTTTCAGAATCTTTTTATGCGTTTTTTTATATAATATTACAAGTTCCTATAAATGTTATAATTGGAAAAATAGGTAAGAAAAGTAGTATTGTCGTTGGAAATGTTTTTAATATTATATATATTATACTAATATTATCAGCGAGCAATCTTTATTATCTTATTTTAGCTGAACTTATAAGTTCAATTGCTTTTGGATTTAAAAATGTTTCAGAATCTACAATTTTAGATAGTTCTATTCCAAAAACAGAAAATAAAAATAAGATATTTTCAAAAATAGATAGCAAAGGATACTCTTATTATTGTTATTTTTATGCAATAACAACTTTAGCTTCTGGATTTTTGTATGATATTAATCCATATATTCCAATTACATTATGTTTAATATGTACTTTCTTAGCAATACTTACATCATTAATGTATGAAGAAATAGATAATAACAATAACGATACAAACACTATAAAACAAAATATTTCTGAAATAAAGATAGGATTTAAATTTATATTTAAATCTAAAAGATTAAAAGCACTTTTATTAATAATTGGATTTTTATGGGGAATGATAAGTTTATTATCAAATTATGAAGTAACTTTATTAGAAAATATAAATATTTCTGCAACATATATAGGAATAATTTTGTTTTTTACCCAGATTATAAGAGGAATTGTATCAAAAAATTCACATAAATTTAATGAAAAATTTAAAAATAAATCTTTAAGTATAATTGGTTTTACAACTACAGTATGTATGATAGTTGCAGGAATTATTGCTTTAGCTAAAATTCCTTTTGCTTTACAAATAGGAATAATAATATTTACTTATTTTTTAAGAACATCTGTAAGAGGAATTTATATGGTTATTAAAAAAAGATATATGAATAATTTTTCTAATGATAAAATTCTAACAAAAATATATTCAGCAAATTCAATTATTGAAAATGTTTTTAGAATGATAATTTCTTTAATAGGATCATTTGCTTTAACTTTTATGGATATAAAATATGCAATGATATGTGTAGGAATATTATTTACATTAATATTAATTGCAATTTCTAGTTATTCCAAAACAAGACTTGGTTTAAAACCTGAGGAATATAAAAAAGAAGATATACAATATAAAATTATAGAATAGTTTTTTAAAAAAACCTCATAATAATAATATGAAATTTTTATTTCATTAATTATTTTGGGAGGTATATTATGGAAAGAAATCAAAAAATAAATTGTACAGTAAATAGTTGTCAATATAATAACAGACAAAAACAAGAATGTGAGCTAAAAGATATAATAGTAACTCCAGTACAGGAATGTGATACAAAACAACCTGACGAATCTATGTGTTCAAGCTATAAGAACGTAGATGAAAAATAGTGACAAAAGGGGCGCCCCTTTTTGTCACATAATAAAACATAAATGAACTTTATATTACTTTTATTATAATTACTTATCTAGCAAATAAAGATGGCGTCATTTTTTATATAGATAGAATATTGAAAGATTTATTTCAAAAAATTTATATAACTAAAAATACTCAAAAATATATTTTTTAATAAAAATTTAATAAGAAATTTACCAAGTTAAATAAAAAAATAAAGTACATAATAATTAGTTATTATATACTTTATTTTTTTATTATATTATGTTAAAATTAAAAAAAAATATAATAGGAGAAAATAGCATGATTAATATTGGAATAATTGGAACTGGAGTAGGAATAAGAACATATTTAAATACATTTAAAAAAATAGAAAATGCAAATGTTATAGCAATTAGTGGTAGTAGTAAGGAAAGAGCAGAAAAGTTTGCAAAAGAAAATGATATTAAAATAGCATGTAAAGATTATAAAGAATTAATAGATTTAGAAGATTTAGATTTAATTTGTATTACTGCACCTAATAAATATCATTATGAATATGCCAAATATTGTATAAAGGCTAACAAAAATATGATATTAGAGAAGCCCGCAACTATTACAATAGAAGAAGCAAAAGAATTAAAGCAAATTATTAGTAATAGTAATAAAGTTAATGTAATAAACCATCAACTAAGATTTAATCCATATTTATTAAAAGTAAAGGAAATATTAGAACAAGGATTATTAGGTAGAATTTATTATATAAATATCCACCAACAAAGTACAGGCTTTTCCAATAAAGATATGAAATGGATTTGGAGTTTAGAAGAAAAAGAAGGTGGCGGAGTAAGACTTGCAATGGGAAGTCATTTAATAGACTTGATAAGATTTTGGATAAAAAAACAAATATTAATAGTAAAAGGTAATATGGATGTTGTAATTCCAAAAAGATTAGATAGTAATGGAAATATAAAAGATGTTACTGCATGTTCATTTTTTGATGCTAATCTAAATTTTGAAGATAATATTATTGTAAATTGTTCAGCTACATGTAGTGCAATTGGAAAAAGTGAATTTAATTTTCAAATATATGGTGAAAACGGAGAATTACATTTTGATTTAGAAAATAAATTAATAGGATATTTTATAAATGAAAGAGGTATAAAACAGAAAATTGAAGTGGATGGATTGACAAAGGAAGAACAAGAAAATAAAGTATCAATATTTAGTGGTTCATTTATATACTATGCAAAACCATTATTAAATGCAATGGAAACTGGTAATTACAATTTGTTAAAAAATGCATCAAAAATTGATGATGCTATAGAAAATCAAAAGATATTAGACGCAATTAAGAAATCTGCTATAACAGGAAAAATAGTTGAATTAAATAGTGGATATAAAAGTAATATTAAATATTAGGAGATAGTTATGAGAAACTTGAAAAATCCATTTTATATTGGAAATAACAGAGCAATGATATCATTAGGACCACTAACAGATAAAAAATATTGTCCATATAGTTGTGCTTTTTGCTATGTAAAAAGTGGTTTTATGAAATATATGAAACTAGAAATAAATGATATAATA
>CAZSMG010000024.1:0-17235 GCA_964608075.1 uncultured Clostridium sp.
AGATGAAAATGGAAAATTAAAAAATAGAAAAGAATTGTTAAAGGTTCCAAAACTAGGTAAAGCAGCATTTGAACAATGTGCTGGTTTTTTAAGAATTATAGATGGAGATAATCCTTTAGAAATTACAGCTGTTCATCCAGAAAGCTATGAACAAACAGAAAAGTTACTAAATAATTTAGGATTTAATAAAAATGATTTAAAAGATAAAGAAAAATTAAATGACTTAAGAGATAAGCTAAGAGGAATAAATATACCTAAAACTTCAAAGGAATTAGATGTAGGAGAAATGACTTTAAAAGATATTATTGATGAACTTATAAAGCCAGGAAGGGATCCTCGTGAGGATATGCCAAAACCTATTTTAAGATCTGATGTTTTAAAATTAGAAGACTTAAAAGAAGGTATGATACTTACAGGTACAGTAAGAAATGTTATAGATTTTGGAGCATTTGTAGATATTGGAGTAAAGCATGATGGTTTAGTTCATATATCAGAGATGAGCGATAAATATATTAAAAACCCATCAGATATAGTTTCTGTTGGTGATATTGTAAAAGTAAAAGTTATAAAAATAGATAAAGAAAGACAAAAAGTAGGATTAAGTATGAAAGTATAAAAACAAGCTTAGGTAATGTGATAGGTTTACTTTTATTGTTTTCTTATTCTAAAACTATTTTCCTACGAGGTCTACTATTCTGGAAAATTTTGCCTTGCTCTTTGATAAAATTTTTAATCTTTTTCATAATAAGTATTACATTTACATTACAATATTGCAAAGATAAAAAAGATAATATATAATATGAATATAAGAGAAACTAGAATTGTGAAGCTATAGAGAGATTACTTTAGAAAATATGAGTTGAGTTTTATTTTCAATGACAAAAATAAGTGGCTAATATTGCTGTATGAGCATATAAAATCTTAATTATAGGAGGAACAAATGAAAATAGGAAACAAAGGAATAACACTAGTGATACTAGTAATAACAATAATAGTATTACTAATATTGGCAGGAGTAAGTATAGCAATACTAGCAGGAGAAAATGGAATACTATCAAAAGCAGTAAAAGCAAGAGAAGAAGCACAAATAAAAGCATATGAAGACTTAATAAGACTAGCAATTACAGAAGAAAATATAAACCAAGAGCAAAAGACAGAAAAAGAAAAACTAGAAGGAATAAAAGAAATATTAAAAAAAGATAATAACTTTAAAGATACAGAAATAACAGGACCAGACGAAAATGAAAGCAAACTAAAACTAATAGTAAAAACAAAAGAAGGATACATATATTATGTATATACAAATGAATGTGAATACAAAGAAAAACAGCCTGAAGAAACAGATATTCCAAAACTAACATATGCAAACACAACATACACAGCAAATCCAGAAAAATGGACAAACGGAAAGGTAATACTAACAGCAAGTACAGAAATAACAGGATATGAAATACAAACAACAAGAACACCAGAAATAGAATCAAGTTGGAAAAACACAGCAAGCCAAGAATTTACAGAAAATGGAATAATGTATACAAGGTTATGGAATGGAAAAAGCGGAGGAGAGTATAGTTCAGGAAATGTAACGAATATAGAAAAAGAAAAACCAACAATAGAAAGTATATCAAGTGCATTTTCAATAATATCAGGCAATACAGGGAAAATAATAATAAGCGGAATATCTGATACAGGAGGAAGTGGATTATCTGGAATATATGTAAGTACAAATAGTACAACACCAACAGAAACAAGTGTAACATGGATAGCAAATATAGAATCAAGTTTTACTTATCAAGTAACAACAGAAGGGACATATTATGTATGGGTAATAGATAATGCGGGAAATGTATCAGAAGCAAAGAGTTGTAAAGTAACTGGACAAACTGCTATAGCTAAAGTTGGAACAACATATTATTCAAGTATAGAAAATGCAATAAATTCAATATCAAGTAATGGAACTATAACAATGTGTGCAAATACAACAGAATCTCCGACATTTCCATCAAATAAAACAATAGTATTAGATTTAAATGATAAAAAGATAATAGGAGCAGTTAAAAACAATGGAAATTTAACAATAGAAAATACAGGATCAGCTACAGGATATATAATAAATAGTGATGATGGACCTCCTACTTTGTATAATTACGCTACAGGAATAGTAGAAATGCAAGAAGGAGTTGAATTGGATAATTTAAATTCAGGATATACATTATATAACAAAGGAACTTTTAGAATGGAAGGTGGAGTAATAAGACATACTGGTGTAAATACTAATACTTATCATTCAGCAATTGTAAATAATAAGGATTTTTCAATGAACTCAAAAAGTGCGATTGCATCTTGTGTAAATGGATTGAGAAATGTAGGTAAGGAAAGTCATAGTGAATGTACAGGGGGAGAGATTGTAACCACTAGTTCTGAACATTATGCTATAACTGTAGAAGATGGTGGAACAGCTAATATTAAAGATACAAACATTATAAATGAAATGAATGGAATTTCTATTTTAAGTGGGATGACTCTTGCGGACGCGGAAGAAAGTTATATATATATTATAAATAGTAGTATTACAGGTCCAGTTCTTGATAAAGTAGGAATAATTGCTAGAGCTATTGAGAGGTCGGATTACACTGAACTATTATATTATGATTCACAATCAAAAGCAGAAAATGTAATATTTAAAACAAGACCTTCTGGAAGTTCCAGTATGATAGATCATATAGGAAGAACAGGGTCAAAAAATGGATGTGATGTATTTCGCTATAATTTAAATAAATCAGAACATAATAATACTACTGGTGAATATATAACAGATATATATGTTAATGGTTCACGTGTATTTGAAATGAGATATATGGTTAATTAAGCTATCTTTGCCATTTGTTTTAATTTAAAGTTATCTGAAGTTTTTTATGCACTATCATGTAATTAAAACCTAAGTTTACAATTAATTACTTTGCAGAAAAGTTTTTAAGTTTAAAATAACATGTATAAGATAGCATATTATCAAATGGTTTTATAAACTATCGAATATTTTTAAAATATTGCAATTAAAAATAAAGAGGATGTATATATTACATCCTCTTTAAAATATTTAATTTTTTATTCTGCGATAGGTCCATTATCTTCTGGTTTTTCTTCTTCTTTAACAGGAGCACTTGTAGTATTTCCTGCTAAGTTTTCATAGAATATAACTAAAGCTACTTGCATATATGGAATTACCCATAATAAACCAATATATAATGTAAATGCAGAAAGAATAACCCATCCTATAAATGTAATTGGTAGCCAGAAGTAAGCCCATTTATGTCCTACCATTAATTCTTCACTTTTTTCAACAATAGCTTTTGAATCCATATCTGGATTATCATATAAAATATATTGAGATAAAACATAAGAGTAAGATTTAACAATAACCCATATTAAAGATGCTATGTAAGCTATAAAACCTATAATAGCTAAGAAACCTAATCCGCTACTAGAATTACCATATATTACACTTGCTGTAGCTCCACCTAGTCCTATAAATAAGATTACTATTGAAACTATTAAAGCTATTACAGGAACGATCATTTTTAATATTGTTTGACCAATTACTCCCCAAACTTTTCCAAAGAAGTCAAATCCGTTTTTAAAGAAATCAATATATCCAACTTCTTCTCCTCTTTTTAGTTTAATAAATCCAATTAAGTAACCAAAAGCAAGTACAGGGCTAATTACAAAATTAGCAATTGATCCAACAAATGGAATAAGGTTAAGTACCCAACTTATAATAAGCGTTACAACCATAAATACTAAAGTAAGTAAAGCACCTTTTCCCCACTTTCCGGCTAAGCTTTTACGAGCTTCTGCTCTAATTTCTGATGATACCATCATAAAACCCCCTTAAAATAAAATATATAAATATTATATTAATAAAATTATTAATATCTTTCTTGAATTTCTTGAATAGATTTGTAATCATTTTTTAAAATATCCAAGAATGTATCTGCTAAATTAGGATCAAATTGTGTCCCTTTGCATTTTTCAAATTCATTTATTACTACATCTAATGGTAATGGATCTCTATAACTTCTTCTAGAAGTCATAGCATCAAATGTATCTGCAATAGCTGCAATTCTTGCAAGATAAGGTATAGAATCTCCTTTTAATTGACCTGGATAGCCATGTCCATCATATCTTTCATGATGATGTTTAACAATTGGAATAATATCTTGAAAAATTGTTGCACTTGAAAGTATATGAGCACCAATTGATGGATGATTTTTAATTTCTGAATATTCATCATCTGTTAATTTTTCAGTTTTTTGTAATATATTATCAGGAACTCCTATTTTTCCAACATCATGAAAAAGACCACCTAATTCGAGATTTCTTATATCAGAATCATTTAATCCAAGTTTTTGTCCTATTAATACAGAATATGCAGAAACTCTATCAGAATGACCTCTTGTATATAAATCTTTTGCTTCAACTGTATATCTTAAGGTTTGAATACTTTCTAAATAAGCTTTTTCTAACTTTTCATAAGTGCTAGAAAGTTCTGTGTTTATTTTTTTAATTTCTTTCATTTGAGCAATAGATTTTATGCCTGATTCAATTAACAAAAGTAATTGATCAAATTTATCTCCTTTTTCACAATAACCTTGAATATCTAATCTTCTTATTGTTTCAAGTGGAGGAGCTAAATCTTTGTGACCAGTTAGTAATAAAATATATAGTTCTTTGTTAAATTTTCTTATTTGTTCTACGACTTGATCACCATGAAAAGGAGTCATAATAAAATCTAATAACATAAGATCAAAATGCTCTTTTTTTACTAATTCAATAGCTTCTACAGGATTAGTAACACCTGTTAAATTATATCCAGATCTTTTTAAGAATACTGAAAGAGAATCTATAATTCCTTCTTCATCGTCTACTGCAATAATTTTATAATTAGCATTTGGATTGTTTTCTTGCTGTCTAATTCCTTTTCTCAATAAAAACACCTCCTATAAGAATTATCGACATTATATTAATAAATTCGATAAAAATCAATCATTTTATAAAAAAATTATATATTTTATAAAAAAAAGTTTGGATTTTACGAAAAAAGTTTGATTTTTGTTAACACTAGGGTTATAATTTAAGCAATTAATAAATAAATTATAAATGAGGAGATAAAATGAGTAAAAAGGATGTATATACACTTACAAACCCACAAAAATCTATATGGAATACAGAATTATTTTTTAACGATACAATTGTAAATAATATATGTGTTTCAGGCACTATTTATGAAGATATTAATATAGAACTTTTGAAAAAGGCCATAAATGAGACAGTTAGGCAAAATGATGCTTTTAGAACAAGAATTATTATACAAAATGATATTCCTATGCAATATATATCAGATTATAAAGAATTTGACATAGATGTTATAACTATTTCAAATGATCAAGAAGTTAAATTAATAGAACAAGAAGAAGTTAAATATAAATTTGAAATGATTGATTCAGATTTATATAAATTTAAGGTTGTTAAGTTTGGAAGCTATGCTACTATTATTTTAAATGCTCATCATATTATCGCTGATTCATGGTCTATGGGCTTAGTAATACAAGAAATAATAAAGAATTATCATAAATTAATAGGAGTTTCTGACTTTGAAGAGACAACTTCATCTTACATTGATTATATAAATTCAGAAGAAGAATATAAAACAAGTAAAAAATTACAAAAAGATAAAGAATATTGGGAAGATGTATTTTCTACTATTCCAGAACAAGCTACTATACCAAGCAGTACTTGTGATTCTCAAACTTCTTCTTATAACGCAAAAAGAACAAGTTTTAATATAGATATGGAGTTACTAAACAAAATTAATAAATATTGTACTTTAAATAAAATTTCAAATTATGTTTTTTTTATGTCAGTTTTTGCAATATATGTAAAAATAGTATCTAATATTGATGATTTTGTTATAGGTACTCCTATTTTAAATAGAACAAATTTTAAAGAAAAACATACAATTGGTATGTTTGTTAATACTGCACCTGTTAGATTTAAAAATATAGATGAATTTACATTTAATGAATTTTCTAATAATGTTTCACAAAATATAATGGGTGTTTTAAGACACCAAAAATATTCATATAATAATATTTTAAATGACTTAAGGACTAAAAATCAAAATGTTCCTAATTTATATAATGTAGCACTTTCATATCAGATTACAAAAGCTTTTGATGAAAATTTAGGAAATTATAAAACAAATTGGACATTTAATAACTATTGTGCAAATGACTTTAACATACATATTTTTGATATTAATGACACAGGTTCTTTAGTTATAAGCTATGATTATATAGTAGAAAAATATTCTGAAAAAGAAGTTATTAATATACAAAATCGTATTATTCACATTATAAATCAAATAATTTTAAATCCTGATATTAAATGCAAAGATATAGAGATTGTTACTCCTGATGAAAAAGATGAAATTTTAAATGTATTTAATAATACTTATTCAGATTATCCTAGAGATAAAACTATTGCAGATTTATTTGAAGAACAAGCTAATAAGGTGCCTAATAATATTGCAATTATTTTTGATAATGAAAAAATGACTTATGAAGAGTTTAATAAAAAGGCAAATAAATTAGCTAGATATTTACAAGAAAAAGGTGTAAAGTCACAAGATAAAGTCGTAATTTTAGCTGATAAAAGTATTGATTTATATATATCAATTATTGCTATATTAAAATTAGGAGCTTTATATGTACCAGTTGATAATGAATATCCTGAGGAGAGAATAAAAGTAATACTTGAAGATTGTAAACCTAAAATTATAGTTGTAGATGATAAATATAAAGGTTTGGTAAAAGGACAAAATTTATGTACATTACCTTTAAAAGATTTAGAAGAGTACGAAGATACTAATATAAAAAGAACTATAAATGCACGGTGATGGTGCATATATAATATATACTTCTGGTTCTACTGGAAAACCAAAAGGAGTAATTGTGCCACATAGAGGTGTTGTAAGATTAGTAATAAACACAAATTATATAAAATTTAAAAATACGGATAGAATTTTACAAAATATAGCAATTGTTTTTGATGCATCTGTATTTGCAATTTTTGGTGCATTTTTAAATGGATTACCATTATATCCAATACAAAAAGATAAATTACTAGATTTTGGATATTTAGAAAAATATATTAAAGATAATAAAATTACTATTATAAATTTAACAGTTTCCTTATTTAATAAATTAATAGATTATAATCCAAAAGTTTTTGATAAGGCAAGAGTAATTTTAATAGGTGGAGAGGCAGTTTTACCAAAAACAGTAAATATATTAAAGAAAAATAGTCCGCATATTGAAATAGTTAATGTATATGGACCTACAGAAAATAGCGATTTATCGAGTTGCCATATAATAGAAAAACAATATGAAAAATCTGTTCCTATAGGTAAACCTGTATCTAACTCTACTTGTTATATATTAGACAAAAATCAAAATTTATTACCTATTGGTGTACCAGGTGAAATTTGTGTAGGTGGAGATGGTGTCGCAATTGGTTATTTAAATAATCAAAAAATGACAGAAGAAAAATTTATACCTAATAAATTTGGAAAAGGAAAATTATATAAAACTGGAGATTTAGGGTATTGGCAACAAGATGGAAATATTCAGTTTATTTCTAGAATAGATAAACAAGTAAAAATAAGAGGATTTAGAATAGAACTTAAAGAGATAGAAGCAAAAATATTAGAGTTTGGTGATATTCAAGAATGTGCTGTTATTGTTGTACAAAACGATTCTACACAAATATTAGTTGCATGTATTGGAACAAAAAATGATATAAATACAGATGAATTAAATAGGTATTTAAAAACTCAATTACCATTTTATATGGTACCTTTAAAATATATGGTTATGGAAAATTTACCATTGAATATAAATGGTAAATTAGATAGTAAAAAACTATTAGAACAATTATCAGATATACAAGAAGATATGGTAAAACCAATAAATAAAATGCAAGAAGAATTAGTTGAAATATGGAAAAAAGTATTAGATATAAAAAATGTTGGAATAAATAATAGCTTTTTTGAAGTAGGAGGAGACTCCCTAGCTGCAATAACTATGTCAGAATTATTATATGAAAAGTATAATATCAAAATTCCAGTAAGAGATATATTAAATAATTTAACTATTGAAGATTTAGCGAGTATTATAAAAAACTCTAAAACTTTAGATGACACACCAATAAAGAAAGTTCCTATAAGAGAATATTATCCTTTATCTTATGCTCAAAAAAGGGTATATTATGCTTCAAAGATGATAGGAGAAGATAATCTAGTATATAATGTGCCTGGTGCAATTTTAATAGATAAAATTTTAAATGAAAATAAAGTAGAAAAATGTTTTGAGAAAATAATAGAAAATCAGAGTGCTTTTAGAACTTATTTTGTAGTAGAAGAAGATGATGTTAGACAAAAGATACAAGAAAGTGTTAAATTTAATGTTAAATCATTTCAAAATAGAAGTTCAGAAATGAAAGAAATTATAAAAGCATTTCCTAAGCCATTTGATTTAGAAAATGCACCATTGTTAAGGGTTGAATTACATTATTTGGATAATGAAAAAACCCTATTACTATTAGACTCACATCATATAATAATGGATGGATCATCTTTACAAATATTAATAAATAATTTCTATAAATTATACAACGAAGAAAGTATAGATAATTTAGAAATTGAATATAAAGATTATGCAGTATGGGAAAATGATTTTATAGAAAGTGAAGAAATAAAAGAAGCTGAAAATTATTGGATTAACAAATTTAAAGACTCTGATATTCCATCAATTAACTTGCCATATGATTATAGTATGCCAGCAGTAAGAACATATAATGGAGATAAAATTACTAAAAAAATAAATAAAAAAGATTTTGATAAATATTTAAAATATGCTAAAGAATTAAATGTATCGCCATATATGTTATTTATGTCAGCGTTTTTTGTATTGTTATATAAATATACAGGGCAAGAAGAAATAATTTTAGGTAGCCCAACAGCAGGAAGAGATAATTATAAATTAAAAAACATAATAGGAATGTTTGTAAATAACTTAGTAGTTGATGCTAAAATAAAATCTGACAATAAATTTACAGAATTTTTAAATGAAATTAAAGAACAAGTAGTACAAGATTTAATGTATCAAAACTATCCTTATGACTTATTAGTAAAAAAATTAAATTTATCAACAGATAATACTAGAAATCCGCTATTTGATGTAATGTTTGCATATCAAAATACTGGAGATAAAAAATTAACAATAGAAGGTCAAGAAGCGGAATTTATAAATGCACAAGGTAATATTGCTAAATTTAATTTATCATTTGAAATAGATCCAAGTACAAGAGTAGCTAGTTTAGAATATCGTACAGATTTATTTAAAAAAGAAACAATAGAAAGATTATTTAAGCATTATATTAATACATTAGAAAAAATAGTAGAAAACAAAGATATACATATAAAAGATATATCTATAATATCTGAAACAGAGAAAGATATAATTTTAAATAAATTTAATGATACAAAGACGGATTATCCAAATAACAAGACAATTTGTCAGCTATTTGAAGAACAGGTTAAAAAAACTCCTAATAATGTTGCTATAGTATTTGAAGATTTAAAGATGACATATAAAGAACTTAATGAGAAAGCTAATCAATTAGCAAATTATTTAAAAACACAGAATTTATCTTCGGAAGATATTATATGTGTTTTATTAGATAAATCAATAGAAATGATAATAGCAATATTAGCAGTATTAAAAAATAGATGTGCTTATTTGCCTATTGATATGGATTTTCCAAAAGAGCGTATAGATTATATTATTAAAGATTCAAAATCAAAAATTTTACTAACTTCTACTAAACTTATAAATAAATCTAACCCATCAATAAAATCAATTTGTATTGATTTAGATATGGTAAATATATATGGGGATAATTATTCAAAGGAAAACCTTGAAGCTATAGGAAGAAGCCATGACTTAGCATATATAATGTATACATCAGGATCAACAGGTAATCCTAAAGGAGTTATGATAGAAAATAAAAATGTTGTTAGATTAGTTAAAAACACAAATTTTATAGAATTCAAAGAAAATGATAAAATATTACAGACTGGTTCAATAGTGTTTGACGCATGTACGTTTGAAATATGGGGAGCTTTATTAAATGGTCTTGAATTATATATAATAAAGAAAAATGAATTATTAGATGCATCACTTTTACAAGATTATATTTTAAAAAATGATATTTCTATTTTGTGGGTAACAGCCCCATTACTAAATCAACTTTGCGAAGAAAATCCTCACATATTTAATAGTGTTAATACGCTTTTAACAGGAGGAGATATATTGTCTCCTAAACATATTAGTATGCTTAAAAGTGCAAACAAGAAACTCTCTATTATTAATGGCTATGGACCTACTGAGAATACGACATTTTCATGTTGCTACAATATAGAAAATGTTTCTGATTCTTCAATACCAATAGGAAAGCCAATAGCAAATTCTACTTGTTATATTATTTCACAAGATGGAATAATTCAGCCTATAGGAATACCAGGAGAATTATGGGTAGGCGGAGATGGTGTAGGCAGAGGATATTTTAATAATATTGAGTTATCAAAGGAAAAATTTATAAATTCTCCATTTGATTCTACAGAAAGAATTTATAAAACAGGTGATTTAGTAAAATGGCTTCCAGATGGAAATATAGAGTTTCTAGGAAGAATAGATAACCAGATAAAAATAAGAGGATTTAGAGTAGAATTAAGTGAGATAACAGCAAAAATATCTGAATTTGAAGATATTAAAGAAGCATTTACTATTTTTGATATTGTAAATGATGAAAAATGTATATGTTCATATATTGTATCAAGTAAAAAAATAGATATTTATAAATTAAAAGAATATTTAAAAGAATTTTTACCATTATATATGATACCTAAATATTTTATGCAGGTAGAAAATTTACCTATAAATCAAAATGGAAAAATAAATAAAAATTTATTACCAAAATTTATAAATATAAAAGAGAAGAAAAAGAATTTAATATTGCCAACTACAAAAGATGAAGAAATTTTATATAATATTTTTAAAAATATATTAAATTATGAAGATTTAAGTATTACAGATGATTTCTTCGATATTGGTGGAGATTCTATAAGTGCTATGAGACTGCAAATAGAAGCTTTAAAAAATAATATAAATATTTCATATAGTGATATATTTACATATCATTCAGTAGAAAAGTTAGCAAAATGCTTAAATAAAAATACTATTAGCGAAAAAAACGAAGATATAGCTCTATATGATTATAATATATTGTTGAAAAATAATAATATAGATGAACTAAAAAAAGAAGAAATAAAATACACACCAATAAATAATATTTTATTGACAGGATTTACAGGTTTTTTAGGAGCACATATTTTAGATAGTTTTATAAAAAAAGAAGCAGGAATTATCTATTGTTTAATAAGAGAAAAAAATGGTATGTCAGCAGAAGAAAGATTGAAAAGTGTTTTACATTTTTATTTTAATAATAAATACGATATTTATATTGGAAATAGAATAAAGTTAGTAGAAGGAGATATTACACAAGAAAATATGGGTCTATCTAATGAAGATTATTATGATTTAGGAACAAATATAACATCTGTAATACATTCAGCAGCCTTAGTTAAGCATTATGGAAACTTTAAAGAGTTTGAAAACATAAATATAAATGGAACAAAAAAGATTATAGAATTTTGTAAAAATTTCAATTTAAGATTAGTACATATATCAACAATAAGTGTATCAGGAAATGTGTTTGCTGAAGAATCATTTGTTGAAGAAAATTTTGAAGAAGATATTATATATGATGAAACTAATTTTTATGTAGGACAAAATTTAGATAATCTTTACGTTAAAAGTAAATTTTTAGCAGAACGAGCGGTATTAAATGAAGCAAAGAATGGATTAAGTGCATATATTCTTAGAATGGGAAATTTAACGAGTAGATATTCTGAAGGAAAATTTCAACAAAACCATTTTGAAAATGCATTTGTTAATAGATTTAAGTCTATATTACAAATAGGGTGTGTTCCTGAGTATCTCCAAGATGGATATGTAGAATTTACTCCAATTGATTATTGTGGCGATGCAATTATAGATATAGCTAATCATTATGATAATAGATTTACTATTTTCCATTTACTAAATGATAAACATCTTATGATGAAAAAATTGTATAAAATATTAAATGAATTAGGAATTAATATCAAGATAATAAGTTCTGAAGAGTTTATTAAAGTTATTGATGAATTATTAAAAGATCCAGACAAATGTGAATTATTAGAAGGTATTGTAAAAGATTTAAATAAAGATAAACAGCTAGTATATGAATCAAATATAAAAATAAAATCTGAATTTACAAGGGAATTTTTAAGAAGATTAGGATTTGAATGGCCAGATATTGATAAAAGATATATTAAAAATTATTTAAAATATTTATCTGATATAGGTTATTTCAATATTAACCTAAATTAATAATGGAGGTGTACAAAATTGAATATTTATTTATCATTACTTATATTTTCAATTTTAATTATTATAGTTTTACTGATTTATATTTTAAGAAATAAATCAAATAATCAGCTAAAGATAGTATTTTCAGTTAATTTAATACTATTACTAATATTAAGTACATCAATGTTATTACAATTATTATTATCAGATAGATTAAATATTGATCCTATTATTTTTGAATATTTTGCATATATTGGAGGATGTTTTTTACCAGTGAGCGTATTCTTTACAGGACTTATTTATAAAGATACAAAGGTAAAATTTAAAAGAGTGCATATGTTATTATTTATTATTCCAATCATTTCATTATTAAGCTTATGGAGTAATAATATGCATCATTTATTTTATAAAGTTTATTCAATTAACATAAGCAAAGTTATAGGTGGGTCAATTTTGATGATGCATAATATATATTCATATATATTATTATTTGTTGGTGTACTTTTATTATTAAGAAGTTCTTTTAAAAATTCTGGATTTTTTTCAAGGCAATCATTATTATTATTATTTGGAATAAGTGTGCCAATTATTGTTAATGTATTAGGAACTTTTAAAATAATATCAATGACAGTATATCTTACTCCAATATCATTTACAATAACTGTATTATTCTGTGCACTTGCTATATTTAAATTTAACTTTTTAGGTGTTTCACCAATAGCAATACAAAAAATAGTAGATAGGATTTCAGATAGTTATGTAGTAATAAGTGATGATGGAAATATAACAGATTATAATAGAACCTTCTTAACAACATTTAAAATAAAAGAAGATAACTTAAGAGGGAAAGAATTATTAAGTTTTCTAAAATCAAAAAAATTTAATATAAATGAAAAGAAATTAAAGGATTCAATAAAAAAAGCAGCAAATACCCAAAAAGTAATTTCTTATGAAGAAGATATAGAAAATATTAACAAAAATTTTATGATAGAGATAAGCTCAATATCATCAAAAGGAACATTTTTAGGGATAGTAATATTATTAAAAGATATAACACAACATAAACAAGATATTCAAATAATAAAAGATAATCAAGAGCAGCTTATGGAAAAAGAACGTTTATCATCACTTGGACAATTGGTTGGTGGTATAGCACATAACTTAAAAACTCCTATAATGTCTATATCAGGTGCAGCAGAAGGAATATCAGATTTGATTAAAGAATATGAAAGTTCGGTTGGTGATCCAGAAGTTACTATAGAAGATCATCATGAGATTGCATCAGATATGATGGAATGGATATCAAAAATAAAAACACATACAGAGTATATGTCAGATATTATAACCGCCGTAAAAGGTCAAGCAGTTGCATTATCAGAAGATACAAATATGACATTTACAATAGATGAATTAATAAAACGTGTTAATATTTTAATGAAGCATGAACTGAAAAATGCAATAATATATTTAAATAATGTTATGGAAGTAGATAAAGATTTAGAATTAAAAGGAGATGTAAATAGCTTAGTACAAGTTATTAATAATATGATATCAAATTCTATTCAAGCATATGCTGGTAAACCAGAACAAACTATAGATATGATTGTAAGTAAAAAAGATGACAATATCATTATATCTATTAAAGATTATGCAGGTGGATTACCTAAAGGTGTAAAAGATAAACTATTTAAAGAAATGGTAACAACAAAAGGAAAAAATGGTACAGGTCTAGGATTATATATGTCATATTCAACTATAAGAGCACATTTTGGAGGTAATATTATAGCTGAGTCAGAAGAAGGAAATGGTACAACATTTAATATAATATTACCAATTCAAAAATAATATAATATTTAAAATAAAAATAGGAACAAATTTCTATTTTTATTTTTTAACTTATTTTAGATTTTGCTAATATTTATTAGTTTAATATGTTTGACAACTTAAGTAATCTGTAATAAAATATATTAAATATTATGAGAAAAGATAAATAATATAAAAGTATTAAAATAGACTATTTAGAAAGGGAAGAGATATGAAAACTAATCCAAGAACATTACCAGGATTTATGGAATTATTGCCAAAAGAACAAATATTATTTAATCAAATACAAGATAAAATAAAAAGAACATATGAAAAATTTGGATTTTTACCACTAGATACACCAATAATAGAGCTTTCTGAAGTATTACTTGCAAAAGCAGGTGGAGAAACAGAAAAACAAATGTATAGATTTTTAAAAGGAGATACAGATTTGTCTTTAAGATTTGACTTAACAGTGCCTTTAGCTAAATATGTTGCACAAAATTATAACAATTTAAGTTTTCCTTTTAGAAGATATCAAATAGGAAAAGTATACAGAGGAGAAAGACAACAAAAAGGTAGATTTAGGGAATTTTATCAATGTGATATAGATATAATTGGAGATGAAAATTTAAGTATAATAAATGATGCAGAACTTCCAAGTGTTATATATTGGGTATTTAAAGATTTAGATTTTGGAGAATTTACTATTTGCATTAATAATAGAAAGATCCTAAATGGATTATTTTCAAGTTTAAAATTACAAAATATTTCTTCAGATATTTTAAGAATAATTGATAAAATAGAAAAAATAGGAAAAGAAGAAGTAATTAAAGAATTACAAAAATTTAATATAAAAAATTCTAAAATAGATGTTATTATGGACTTTATTACAATGGATGGAGATACAGATAATAAATTACAAAAATTACAGAAATTAAATGTACAAGACGAGATGTTTTTAGAAGGACTAAACGAATTAACAGAAGTTGTAAAATATATAAGAGCATTTGGAGTACCAGATAAAAACTTTAAAATAGATTTAACAATTGCACGTGGATTAGACTATTACACAGGAATTGTATATGAAACATTTTTAAATGATTACAAATCTTTGGGAAGTGTTTGCTCAGGTGGAAGGTATGAAAATTTAGCAGAATATTACACAGATAAAAAATTACCAGGTGTAGGTATATCAATAGGATTAACTAGATTATTTTATCAATTAAATGAAATAAATTTAATAAAAACAAATAAACAATCAATAGCAGATGTTATAATAATTAATATGACAGATGATTTTAGATATTCTGCATGTTTAGCAAATAAGCTTCGTACAGAAGGTATAAATGTTCAGGTTTATATGGAAGACAAAAAGATAAAAACAAAATTTAAATATGTAGATAAACTTGAAGTTCCATATACCATAGTAATAGGTGAAGATGAGATAAAAAGTAATACTATTACTTTAAAAGATATGACTACAGGAGAACAAAGTCAAATTTTAGTAGAAGAGGTAATAGAAAAAATTAAAAAATAAACGCAAGATTAAGGAGTAAAATACTAATGAGTATGGTAAAATTCTTCCCAGAAGGATGGGATTATGATACAAACCAATTAACAAAAGATAATATATATAATGCGATAAATACTAATCAGGTACTACAAGGAAGAGTATATGATTGTGATGATAAATATAATCTTCATGTTACATTTGGGAATGGACTAAACGGAATTATTCCTCGTGAGGAGATAGAGGCAATAAATTTAAATGATAATGGCTTTCCAAAAGAAAGTTTATGTATAGGGAAAGTAAATAAATTTGTTCAATTTAAAGTTAAATCAATTGAAGAAGATAATATTTTACTTTCAAGAAAAGATGTGCAAAAAGATGCATTAAGCTGGATAAAAAGAGATATGCAAGAAGGACAAGAAGTGTGTGGAATAGTAAAAAACATTAAACCTTATGGTGCTTTTGTAGAAATAGGTGGAGGAGTTGTAGGGCTAGCGCATATAGAAGATTTATCTGTTGCAAGAATAAAATCACCTTTTGAAAGACTAAAAATTGGACAAAAAATAAATATTATGGTAAAATGTATAGATAGAGATAATGGAAAGGTAATTTTATCATATAAGGAATTACTTGGAACATGGGAAGAAAATATAAAAAATTTCGAAGAAGGTACTAAAGTTAAAGGGATAGTAAGGGAAACAGAAAAGAATAAAAATGGTATTTTTATAGAACTTGCACCCAATTTAGTAGGTATGGCTGAATATAAAGAAAATTTAAAATATGGACAAAATGTTAATGTTTATATAAAAAAGATTATTCCTGAAAAGAAAAAGATTAAGTTAGTTATAATTTAAATAAATTATATATAGGAGGAGTTATTTATGATTGAAGATAACGAAATTAAAGCACAAGTATCACCATTTGCAATAAGAGAAGGAGAAATTAAAACATTTGATGGAAAAGATGGATATGTTTCTATGAATCAAATAGTACATAAAATTAATATAGGGCATATTACAGATATTCATTTTGCTATATTAGAGCTAGTTAATGAATTTGAGTTTATAACATCAAGACAATTATATCAAATGTTAGAGATAAAAGGAGTTGACCCTAAATCTCAAGATAAATTAAATAATAAGCTAGAGCAACTAGTAAAATCTAAAATTTTAACAAGATATTATTTTACTTCAGAAGAAGGAAAAGGGATATATAGAATTTATTGTTTAGAAAAAATGGGAAAATATTTACTAAGTTCAAAAGAAATAGAATGTAAATGGCAACCATCTGATAATACAAAACCAGTTCCTATGATAAAGAAAAGATTAG
>CAZSMG010000025.1:0-16762 GCA_964608075.1 uncultured Clostridium sp.
AATTGATTTAGTGTTTGGTTATTTTCTGATTCCGCACCATTTCCTGATGATCTTCTTGAACCTATTGCATCTATTTCATCAATAAAAACTATACATGGTGATAATTTTCTTGCTTTCTCAAATAATTTTCTAACACGTGATGCTCCAAGACCTGCAAACATTTCAACAAACTCTGATCCACTCATTGATATAAATGGTACATTAGCTTCTCCAGCAATTGCTTTTGCAATTAAAGTTTTACCTGTTCCTGGCTTACCATATAATAAAACTCCCCTTGGAATTTTAGCTCCCATATCTAAAAACTTTTTAGGTTCTTTTAAGAAATCAACTATTTCTATTAATTCTTGTTTTTCTTCATCTAACCCTGCAACATCATCAAATGTAACCTTTGTCTTTCTTTCAGTTTCTTCATATACTTTACCTTTTTCACCTAAACCTTGCATTTTAAATATCATAACAAATAATGCTACCATAATAATTGTTGGTAAAAGCGAAAATAAAGTTTCAGGTAACTTTGCAATAACACTTTGTGGTTTCTGAATTAGTTCTATTTCATTACCTTGAGCAACTTTTTCTTGTATTAATTCAATAAATGCTTGTGTATTTGGAACTATTGAAATTTTTTCTTCTTCCTCGTTTTTTATTTTGACTTTTAGTTTAGTACTATTTACTCTCATTTCAACTTTTTCTATATTTCCAAAAGAAATTTCTTTTATCAAATCAGTATATGCTATTTCATTACTTTCTTGTTCTTTTACGTTACTATATAAAACTACAGATATTATACCTACTAGTAATATTGTTATAAGTATACCTATAATTATATATATTTTTTTATTTTCTTTGTCATTATTTTTATTTGACTTTTTAGGATTTTCCTTCATTTATTTAAACACTTCCTATCTTAATTCCTAAACATTTAGGCTTCTGAACTTTCTGGTTCATCTCCACTTTCTTTTTTATCATTTTTATTTTCTTCTTCCTTTTTATCTTCGTCTGATTTATCTTTTTCTTCTTTTCTTTTTTCTACTTTTTCTTCTAATTCTTCTTTCATTTGTTTTTGTTTTTCAACTATTTCTAGTAATTCCATTTGCTTTTTTATAAAATCAGATTTAATTATAAATATTGCAGCAGCTAAATAAATAAATGCAACTGAAGTATACATTACTTGGAAATATTTTATTTCGAAGTTTGAATATATATTTATTACTATATAAACCAAGTTTAATATTATTGATAATGTTAAAGAATATACAGACATATTATATATTGCTACAAATTTCATTTTCATTTTTGTAATTAATGTTGTTAAATATCCTAATGCTGCAAGCACTAATGTGTCTATTAATACTGATAAATAATATAATATAAAAGTATATATAAATACTATGATAAACAAAGCTACATATAATGGCATAATCTCATGACTTTTAGCAATATTTATAATATCTTGTTTTGTAAATTCAGTAATATCTGTCCCCATATCCTTTATTAAATCTGTATATTTATATGATGCTAAGCTAGATAAAGCAGGAGTCTTTACTACTAACTCATTTTTTAAAACAATTATTCCTGTATCACCTTTTGAAATTTCTTCCTTATATTTATTTATAGTTTCTTCATCTTCTATATTTGTATCTATTATAGTGTTTCCAAAAATCGAATTACTATCATTAAATTTTAATGGCTCTTGAGAATTTATATTTAATGTACCTTCTTTATATGATAAATTAGGAAATTCTTTTTCTAAATAATCTATTGTATTGTTTACAATTGTATATGTCTTATACATCATGCATCCACACAAAATAAAAGCAAATATTGCCATTAAACATATAATATATCTCATAGCACTTGAAAAACCTAGCATTGCCATTTCTGGATACTTTTCTGGATTTGTTATAGAATTCCATACTTTATTAAAAAATACTATTTTTTTATTTTCTTTTTGTTCCCTAACTTCTTGTTTTTTGTCTTCCTCCATTATATATACTCCCTTCTTATACTACTATCTACATACATAGGATTAACATTAAATTTCACTTCATCACCTATATTTATATCTTCTGATGTTATATCTATAACAACATTATACATACCAATTCTTCCAAGAACATTATATTTTTTATCATTTATTTCTACTTGCAATCTTTGTTTTTTTATACTATCTTTAATATCTCTTACTATATATCTTAATTTATCAATTAGTCTAAACATATCTCTATCAACTTTTACATTAAATCCGTCTGCATATCCGCAAGGGATTACCCCTACTTTAGTTTCTTTTTTTGTTATATACGAATTTGAATATCCTATATTATAGCCTTTAGGAAGTATTTTTATTTCAGATACATTTGATTTTAAATATGCAATTTTTTTAAGTCCCACATTATTTTGTATTGCAAGTCTTCCTAAAAAAGCAGATCCTACTCTTACTGCATTTAAATGCATATTTGGAAATTTAATAAATGCTGATGAATTACAAATATGGAGCATACCTGGATTTATATCATTCATTTTCAAAACTTCTATACAATCTATAAACCTTTTAAATTGTTTTTTTGTATATTCATCTTTATTATAAAAGGCAAGTGAAAAATGTGAAAATGTCCCATCTATTTTAATATTCTGCCATGATTTAATATTCTCTATCATTTCATCTCTTTTATTATATAAAAAACCATATCTACCAAAACCTGTATCAATTTTCAAATGTACATTTACTTTTTTATCTAATTTTTTAGCAACTTCATCTACTGCTTGTCCTGCTTCTTTAGAGCCAATTGTTAATATTATATTATTTTCTATTAATAATTCTATTTCTTTTTTTATTGCTGTTGAAGATAACATTAAAATTTTTTCTTTTATTCCATTTTCTCTTAGTTTAACCCCTTCTTCTACTGTTGATACTGCAAAAAAATCTATTCCATTGTCTATTAAAAACTTAGTATATTCCACTAAACCTAATCCATATCCATTTCCTTTAACAACAGCAATTATTTTGACATTATTTCCATTGTCATCTGGCTTGTTTTTATTTGCTATTTGCTTTATAACTTTTATATTATTTTTTAAATCTTTTCTTTCTATAACTAAGGATTTCAATTTTTCCTCCTACTATTTTTTAAATCTTGTTTTTAGTCCTCTTAAATTCCTAAATGTCTTTTCTGAGAATTTATATAGACTATACATTAGAGGCTTAAATGAAATATAAATTTCTCCAATAAATTCTGTAAATTCTGCTCCAAATCCTTTTTTAAATCTATATAACCCATATTGTGGATGGTTTTCATCTACAACTCCCGATACTCCTCTTAAATCATATATATCACTTTTATTTGCTATTGCCAATTTAATCATTTCCCATTGAAGTAAATAGTTTGGCATTAAATTTCTATGCTTGTTACTACTTGCACCATATAAATACCATGTTTTATTTCCATACATTATTGGTATAACCCCTGAAATTGGTTTATCCTCATGGTATGCCATAAGTAATTTCATATGTTTTGGGTAAAGCTCATCATACATTTTTTCAAAATATGATAAAGGTCTTATAATAAATCCATCTCTTGCACCTGTTTCTACCATTATTTTGTGGAATTCTTTTAAATCTTCTCTTGTTCCTTCTTTAATAACAACACCTTTTTTAGTAGCCAATCGAATATTATACCTTGTTTTTTGATGAAATAAAGCAAAAATTTCATCTTCTGTTTTATCTTTTATATATAATCGAAATACATACCTTGGTTGAATTTCTTCTCTAAAGTTTTTTGCATTATCTTTTATTTTATATCCTATTTTTGTTATTATTTTTCTAAATTCTTCATCATCACTTTTTATATCTGGTTCTATTTTTAAAACAATTGCTTTATACTTTTTAGAAAGTTCTTTTGCACCTTCTGTTAATTGTTCTAATACTTTTTCATCATGTATATCACATACAGGCCCTCTTGATGAATACATTATATTTCCGAAAATTGGAATTTTTCTTATTAATACACTTAATGACCCTATTATGTTTTTATTTTTATCTTCAGCTAAAATAATTTCATTTTTCCAATTTGATTTTACTTTTGCCCATTCTGGTGATTGTTGAAAATTACATCTTTGATGCCCTTCTAAAAATTTTTTATATTCTTGTATATCATTTTCGTTTTCTACAAATCTCATGTGTATTTTCCTCCAATTTTATTATTAACTTTATTTCAATATTTTACACTAAATATATTGGAATTACAATATTTAAAATATATTTTAAATAAAAAATTATTTTTAATATTATATAATTTATAAAAAATAACAATAGAAGTTAATTTTTATTATCTTCTATTTAGAGTATAATTAGAGGGTTGTCCTAGAATAGGAGCCCTAATTACTCTGAAGTTATGAAAAAAGAAACGCCTACAAATTGACGTTTCTCTTACATTTAGATTTTACTTTACTTTTTCTTTTGGAAGTTATTTTTACAATTAACTACTTTGTCAACACTATAGCATATTAAAATTAATATGTTTTGCCACTCTTTTACATTTTTACATATCTATTCTCCAAAATCAATTCTATACTCTGTAACATAATGTAAAACACCTGCTGTATCTGTATAATATACTGCAGTTTTATATTCTCCTTTTTCATTATTGTGGTCAGATCTGAGTACTGTATATCTATAACAATCTCCTAATCCATAAGGATTTAATACAAATTCACCTTCATATACTGACAAATCTGACTGTAAGTCATCTTCTCCATTATAAGTTGTACATGTAGGAAAATAAACTTTTGATTGTCCTTCATTTAATCCATATAAATGACACACATATCCTATATCTGTTTGATAAATATATTCAAATGGTCCTATAACTTTTCCTGGTTTTACGTCCATGTTTTTTGTTATACAACTTCCAAAACCTCTATCATTTCTTATTACATAACCTGAACCATTTTGAGCCATCACACAATTTTGTGCATCTAATTTTCCTGTTCCTGTGCTATTGAATTCTAGTAGAGAATATTCAGAATTTGCGATAGCATCCGATGCTAATAAATTTATTTTTCCATCAATACACATTATTCCAGAAGCTTCAGTATAAATATTTGATTGTTCTATTTTAGATATTCCACTTGAATATAGAACATAACCTGAACCTATACTACCTGATTTCTTAAGTGAAAGAGTAGATTGACCTATCAGAACACTTCCTGCATTAACAATAATATTTGTATTTGCATACTCAGTTGTTAATGTTGTGTAATACAAATAAAGAGTTCCTGAATTACTTATTACATTTTTATCTGATATTCCCACAACCTTTCCATTCCCAGTAATTGTACATATTCCATTAGTATATATTGCTATATTTCCTGTTATTGTTTTTTCATTTAAATTTAATATTATTGTTTTTCCTGCTGGTATTGTTAGTGATTCTGTTGTATTTTCAAGTACTATTATTTCTCCTGTCGTTGTTGCATCTATTGCATTTGTTATACTTGAGTAGTATGTGTTTCCTACTTTTGCTATTGCTGTTTGTGTTGTTACTATACAAGTTTTTTTATCTGATACATTTCCTGCATTGTCTATTACCCATATGTTATATTTTCCTGCTTCTGTTACTGGATATTCAAAACTACTACTTGTATTTGGTTGCCAAGTTACACTTTCTTTTGTTGGTACTTCATCTTTCGTGCTTACATAGTATCCTTTTAGTTCGCTCCCTCCCGGATCTTTTATTTCTTTTACTTCTATTTTTCCTGTATTTCCTATTACTATTGGTAAATTATTTGTTATTTGTCCTATTGTTGGTTTATCTTTATCTATGTTTGTTATTGTTCCTGCTACATATATTTTTGTTGCTGATAGCCCATTTGTTAGTCTTGCATATATTGTTCTTCCATTTGTTTTTTCTACTATTTCTCCTTCTTTGTATTCTTTCCAACTATTGTTTTCTTTTGGTGTGTATGTGTATTCTATTTGGTATTGTTTGTATTCTTCTTTTGTTATTTCTATTCCTACTTCTACATCTTGGTTTGTCCATTCGCTTGGTTTGTATGTGTATTTTATGTGTCCTTCTTTTATTTCTATGTTTAGTTCTGTTTCTCCTATTTCTTCTTTTTTTCCTATGTATTTATTATTTTCTTCATATACGTAGAATACATATCCTTCTTTTGTTACTATTATTAGTTTTTGTTCTTCTTCGTTTTTGTCTGGTCCTGTTATTTTTGCTTCTTTGAATTTTTCTTCTTTTTGTAGTTCTTCTTTTATTTTTTTTAATATTTCTTCTGGGTTTGTTTCTTTATTGTTTGTGTGTGCATATGTTGTGCTTAAGTTTATTATTTCTTGGTAGCTTGCTATTTCTGTTTTTTCTTTTGCTGTTAATGCACTTTTAAATAATCCATTTTCTCCAAATAGCGTTGCTACACTTATTCCTGCTAGTATTAGTATTACTATTATTGTTATTGCTAGTGTTATTAGTGTTATTCCTTTGTTATTTTTACTTTTTTTCATACCTTTCTCCTTCCTGTTCTTTATTTATAAGTTTTATTTTTAGCTTTAAAAAAAGATAGCAAATAAACCTAATTTAATAGGCTTTTGCTATCTTTAATATATTCTTTTTCTTTTTTAAATTATCTGTGTGTGTGTGTGTGTGTGTGTGTACTCCTGCAAGGCTTATAGCTTCTATCATTTTACTGCTACCTTTCTTCTTTTGTCTTTTGTAGTTTTAGTATATATTAACTTTTTATCTTTTGCAAGACTTGTTTAACATTTTTATACACAAATCTATTTATATTTAAAATTTATCTACCTTAAATTTATATTAATCTTCTTTTATCGTATTTATTTTTAATAACTTAAACACTTCAACAATAGCTATCGGTGCAAATACTAAGCATACTATTTCTAATATATTTTGTGTTGGAAGTACTGGTATGCTAAATATATGTCTAAATAATGGTACCAATAATATTACAAACATTAATGCTGCAGATGCTATTGTTGCTAAAACTAATTTTGAATTATTAAATATTTTTGTTTTAAATATTGATTTTTTATTATCCCTAATATTATATACATGGACAAGCTCTGATAAAGCTAATACACAAAATGCCATTGTTTGACCTACCTCTATTTTTGTTTCATCTAAAGAAAGATTTCCTATTGGCTCATTAGTAGTTGCTAATCCTATAACAAATGCTGCTAAAGTTAATAATCCTATCATAGCACCTTGATAAATTATTCTAAATGTCATACTTTTTGTAAATATACCTTTAGTTGGTTTTGCAGGTTTTCTTTTCATAATATTTTCATTTGCTTGGTCAAATGCTAATGCCAATGCTGGAAGTGAGTCTGTAACTAAGTTTATCCATAATATGTGTATTGGCATTAATATTTCTAGGTGTGTTATATCTGTAATTCCAAACCATTTGCTAAATAGTGGTGTAAGTAAAGTTGCTAAAAATAATACTATAATCTCTCCAACATTACTTGAAAGTAAGAATTGAATTACTTTTAATATATTATCATATATTCTTCTTCCTTCCTCTACTGCTGATACAACTGTTGCAAAATTGTCATCTGTTAAAATCACATCTGCCGCTTCTTTTGCAACATCTGTACCTACAATACCCATTGCACATCCAATGTCTGAAGTTTTAAGTGCAGGACTATCATTTACTCCATCACCAGTCATTGCAACTATTTGCTTGTTTTTTTGCCAAGCTTTAACAATTCTTACTTTATGTTCAGGTGATACTCTAGCATATACTGAATAATGCGTTACATTTTTTTCTAAATCTTCATCAGTCATTTTTTCTAACTCTAAACCTGTTATAGCTTCATCATCATTTTCTAATATTCCTAAATCTTTTGCAATTGCAATTGCTGTTATCTTGTGGTCACCTGTTATCATAACTGTTTTTATTCCAGCTGTTTTACATTTTTCAACTGCTATTTTTGCTTCTTCTCTTGGTGGATCTATCATACCAACCATACCAATATATGTTAAGTCATTTTCAATATTTTTCATTTCTTCTTTAGTTGGCATATGATCTAGCTCTTTATACCCCATTGCTAAAACTCTTAAAGCATCTCTTGCCATTACTTCATTATTTTTAAATATTTCTTCTTTATATACACTTAAGTCTGTTTTTATATCTCCATTTATTACATATGAATTACATCTTCTTAATAATTCATCTACTCCACCTTTTGTATATACAATATATTTTCCACTATCATTATTTACTGTTGTCATTAATTTTCTATCTGAATCAAATGGAATTTCTTCTACTCTTGGTAATCTTTCATAAATACTTGGGTCAAAATCTAATTTAAATGCCATGTCAACTAATGCTGTTTCTGTTGGATCTCCTGTAAGTTCATTATTTGCTGAAATTTTAGTATCATTACAAAGCATAGAAGATAATACTAATTTTTTTATTTCTTCATCTTGTGGATTAATATCTCTTAAATCTACTAGTTTATTATTCCAAAATATCTTTTGAACTGTCATTTTATTTTGTGTGAGTGTTCCTGTTTTATCTGAGCATATTACTGTGCTACTTCCTAAAGTTTCAACAGCTGGAAGCCTTTTTACAATTGCATTTCTTTTTACCATTTTCTGAACACCTATTGCTAAAACTATTGTAGATACTGCAGCTAATCCTTCTGGTATAGCAGCAACAGCTAAAGATACTGCTGTCATAAACATTGATATTGGCTCTTTTCCTTGAAAAATTCCAATTATAAATATAAATGCACAAATTGCAAGTGCTACTATTCCTAATGTTTTTCCTAAGCTATTTAATTTAGTTTGAAGTGGTGTTTCCTGTTTTTCAGCCCCGATTTATTATTCCTGCAATTTTACCAACTTCTGTATTCATTCCAGTTTCTACTACAATTCCTTTACCTCTTCCATATGTAATTAAACTAGAAGAAAATAACATATTTATTCTATCACCTATAGCAATATCTTGTTTTTCTATTACATCTGAAGTTTTTTCTACTGGAATAGATTCTCCAGTAAGTGACGCTTCTTGTGATTTTAAGTTTATTGCTTCTATAATTCTTAAATCAGCAGGAATATAATCACCTGTATCTAATACAACAATATCACCTGGTACTAATTCTCTTGAAGGCACAACATCTATATTTCCATTTCTTATTACTTTAGCTGCATAATCGCTTAATTTTTTAAGTGCTTCTAATGATTTTTCAGCCTTTGCTTCTTGTGCTACTCCAATTATTGCATTTACTAAAACTACTATTAATATTATTATAGTATCTGTAATTCCTTCTCCATTTGCAATTCCAACTGCACCAGAAACAATAGCAGCAATAATTAGTACTATTATAGAAAAATCTTTAAATTGCTCAATAAATTTTTGAAATAATGTTTTCTTTTTTTCTTCTTTTAATTCGTTAAATCCATACTTTTCTTGTCTTTTCTTTACTTCTTCAATACTTAACCCATTTTCTAAATTTGTACTAAAATCTTTTTGGATTTCCTCTACTTTTTTATTAAACCAATTTTTTTCCATAATATCCTCCCTAATTTTATTATAGCCATATTTTTAGTATTAATATACAAAAAAAGACTTCTAAAGAAAAATTATAAAATCTATAACTTTTCTTTAAAAGTCTCGCTTACTTATATTAAGCTTACTAACCAGACACCAAAAAGTATCGCGACTGTTGATTAGTAATTTAAAGCTACTCCCCTTTAATAATTATGTCATAATTATACCATTGTTTTTTAGTTTGTCAATAATTCTTTTATATATTTAATATATGTATATTAATGCTAAACATGCTCTTTAATTTTGAATTCTTG
Organism: uncultured Clostridium sp.; assembly: GCA_964608075.1. GTDB lineage: Bacteria > Bacillota > Clostridia > TANB77 > CAG-508 > CAG-269. The sequence continues at coordinate 9,831 of CAZSMG010000025.1, forward strand.
CTATAAAAAAAAGGAGTAAAAGAATAACCTTTACTCCTTATAAGTTAACTATTTAGCTTTTCCTGTATCTGTTCATAAAGCATTAGATTATTAATTCTTAATACATTTAATACACTATTTACTTCATCTACAGATACATTCCGACTCTTGGCAACTTCTTCTATATTTAACCCATCTTTTATAATTAGATTAGTATAATCAAATACAGAATCTAGTTTATATAGCCACATCGTTTTTTGGTAACTCGCATGCTGTAAACTCATTTTTTCCTCCATTTTTAATAAAAAATTGTGGTTTAATACTATAGCTAACACGTTTTTTATTATAGCATAACTTTTATAAAGATAGCAATACTTTTTTATTTTTGTATATTCTTAAATATTCAAATGGGTATCTCATTTAAGACACCCGCTGAGTTCAAGTATTTCCATAATTAGCTTAATCGTTATTTGCATCAGGAAGCATATCAACATAGATATATATATAGTAAAAGTCTTTATACTTTCCATCATTGCTCCATTTTTTACCTGTATAGTGTACTCTGAATACAGGTGATGATATACTTTTAGCTAATGGATACTTAATAGTATTAAATATTTCCACGAAATCTTCTAATATTACTGGCAACTTCTCGTTACCACAGTTTTCGGTTGGAATATAAGCAATTTCATGTTCTTCTCCGTTTTGATCACGAAACACCAAAAGCATTTTTTCTTCGCTTGCAAAAAAGTTTAGAGCCATTTGTGCTTTGCGACCGAATGTCCAGAAAAGAAACTCCAATGTACTCATTACCCAATAGTAGATACTTTTAGCTACTCTTTTTTCCAATTTTGCAGTATGAAGATAATCTTCGTATCTTTCAGCCATACCCTTTGCCATTGAGTTCTCCATAATATAAACCTCCTTAATAAATTTATTTTCTAGGTTCTTATATATAAAACTTGCACTTGGCAAGATAATCGAATTATACAAATATTTTATCACGAATAGTTGATTTCTTCAATAGTTTTAGATTTTAAATTTTCTACTATGCAAATAAGTTGAGTATCTAATATATTAACTTTATTTCTTTCAGTTTGCTCCATTTCCATTATTTTAGCCATTGTGAACATTACAAGTTTGTATTTTGTTCTATATTATTGCTCAACTTCTTTTAGCATAGTTCAAATCTCTTCGTAGCCTAAGGCTTTGGCTTTGCCATAAGTCCTATCCCAGTGGACTTAAGTTAAGTACACCTTATAAAAATTTATTTTATAGGACAACTAAACAGATATAAAATATTACAAATGAAAAATAAATTTTTTTATTCTTTTTAGAGCTGAATTATTTCCAATTACAGTTATATCTTTTTATTAAAAACAATATAAGTAATAAAAAGGAGAAAGACCCTAGACCAAAGAACCAGTCCAGAGCCTTTGTACCCTATACTACAAAGGGTGCAACGAAAATGATTGCAAGGAGCAAGATTGCAATAATCATTGCACCTACTAGGATCGTACCTGCACATATTCGACCACAAATCTGGTCGATTTGCTGTAGCTTTTCCTTATTCTTATCTTCGTTCATTTTTTTCCTCCTTACACACCTGCAGTCTGCCAGTATGTGTTTCGTGTCTTTCTGTTGTAGGTCACACGAAAACCTAGAATGTACTTATATTATACTATAATTTCCTTTAAAAGTCAAAATTCCACAGAATTGTAAAAAAATCATATAAAAATTTACAATAATTTACAACATTTATTGACTTTAAGCTAAAATCGTGATATATATTATGTGTATTCTAATTAAGAATACGAGAATATTGATGTCTTCTTTGGAATTTTACATTCCTCAGATGCCAAACGAAAACGAGTCGCATATAGGATTGCGAGCTGGTTATTAGAAAGTGTGAAAAATTTTTATATAATAGTAAACTTGTCCAGTATTTAGAAGTAATTAGGAAGCCATGAGTGCAAAATTCAATATTTTATTTACATACACACTATAAAATGAGTACATATTTAAAAACTCAAATTTTATTTGAATTTGTTAAAATTGTATTCATGTAGGTAAATAGAGTATTGGTATATCGCTTATGGTCTTTTTGTTGTATATAAATAATCTTCTGCCTTCTCTATTTATACAATCACAAAAAGAGCTTAACAATTTATTTTTGGTATGTAAATAAATTGTTAAGATAGGCAAAAGAATATATGAACGATATTAAATATATTCTTTTGCTTTAGCGAAGCCAAACATAAATTATCTATCGTAAGATTAGATAATTTATGAGCCCTCCGCAAGGAGCCCACTGACATCTTTCTAAAACGAAGTTTTGAAAGTGTCATAGTGGGTTACATACTTTCTAAAGAAAGTTATGTAACAACTCCCTTCGGTCGCTTGCTTAGCTACTTGCAAAAATGAAATATAAAGAATATTAGCTTAATTATTAGAATTAAAGCTATTCATAGGTGAAATTTCTTTAGTGTACTTAACTAAAGTGTTCTCCCCTATAAGTTGTGTCATGCTAACATAACTCGGTGGCTCTGCGAGGCTATAAATTTTTTGCAAACAAAAAAATCATCCATTTTACTGAATGATTTTTGTATCAACTCTGTTCATTAGTTGGAACAGAAACGCCGTTGGTGACCCCTACGGGAATCGAACCCATGATTCCACCTTGAGAGGGTGGCGTCTTAACCGCTTGACCAAGGGGCCTTATAAATACTATATATTTATATCATCTTTTTTACATTTAGTCAACTAATTATAAATAAATTATAAAAGGTCTAGATAATTCTAAACCTTTTTAATCTATTTTTCCAATTCTTTTGTTATTTTTTCAATTTCAATAAATCTTTTTATTTTTTGTGTTGTTGTTTTTACCATAAGCTCACTAGATACTATTAATTTTTTCATATGTTTATATCCAGGAAGTTCTTCATTTATTTTCTTTATATCTTCCCAAATCATTTTTTCTAATTCTTCTTTAGTTTTATTTGGATATTCGTTTTCAATATATTCTTTATCATATACTATTTTTATTGATACAATTAAATCGTCATCCTTTGGCAAACCAAATACCATACACTCTACAACATATGGAAGTTTTGAAACCAATTGTTCTAATTCTTCTGGATATATATTCTTTCCATTTTTTAATACTATTACATATTTTTTTCTACCTGTAATATAAAAATATCCATCTTTATCTTTATATCCTAAGTCTCCTGTATAAATCCAACCATCTTTAATTGTCTCTTTTGTTGATTTTTCATCTTGATAGTACCCTTTCATTACTACAGGCCCTCTTGCTTTTATTTCTCCTATTCCTTTTTCATTTGGATTATCTATTTCTACTTCTACATCTTTTATAGGAAATCCTACTGATCCATATTTAATATACTGGTCTGGTTCAACACAAATAACTGGTGAAGTTTCAGTTAAACCATATCCTTGAACTACTATTATACCCATTTCATTTAAAGCTTTTGAAACTTCTTTATCTAAAGCTGCTGCACCGCATACAATAATTCTAAGTCCTCCTAAATTGTCTATAATTTCTTTAAATAACTTTCTTCTTATATCTATTCCAAATTTCATTAAAAAGCTTCCTAGTTTTCTTGCAAACATTACTTTTTTAGTTTTTCCTTGTTTTTCTACTTGTTTCATTATCTTTTTATATAAATTATCTGCTAATAATGGAACTGTTACTAGTACTGTAACATTATATTCTTTCATATTCTCTTGAATATGTCTTAATCCATCACAAAATACTGTTTTTGTGCCTTTAATATATAAAAATAATAAAGAAATTGCTCCTAATGCATGATGTAATGGTAAAAATAATAAATATGTATCTTTTGGACCTGAATCTAATACTGCAATTAAAGCATATAATTCTGAAGTAATATTTTCATGTGTAAGCATAACTGCTTTAGAAAGCGATGTAGTTCCTGAAGTATAAAGTAATATTCTCATTTCATTTGGGTCAATTTTTGCATTTATATATGTTTTATATTCTTCTAATTGCTCTTTTACTAATTTTTTTCCTTTTTGTAATAACTTTTTATATGATAAAAAGTCTTCATCATCTTCTGCATCAAAATTTATATAATATTGTACTTTAAGGTCTTTGTTTTCTTCTTTTATTTCTTTTATTGTATCTGCATATTTTTTATCAAAAAGTATAGCATCTGCTTCACTTCTTCTTAATAAACTTGCAATTTCACCTTTAAGTAATGACCTATCTAAAGGAACTATTACTCCAACTCCATTTACAACTGCTAAATATGTAATCCCCCATTCATATCTATCTGGAGCAATTACTGCTATCTTCTTATTTTTTAACCCCAAAGAAATCAACGCAGTTCCTAAAGCATCAATGTCTTCTTTTGTTTCATTAAAAGTTATATCTCTATAATTTACTTTTCCATCTATAACTTTCTTTTCAACAAATGCTACTCCATCTCCAAACTTTTTAGTGGTTTTTTCTACCATTTCTCTTAAATCTGTAAATTTTTCTGATTCATATAAAAAGTTCTTTTCTTTCATTATTCTTCCCCTTTACTTTCATTATATATAATTGATTTATCTAATATTTCTTTTAATCTTATATTTTGCTTGCTCAAATACAAATATCCAATTAATGCTTCAAAAGCTGTTGCATACATATATTCTTGTACATTAGAATTTTTAGGCACATGATGATTTTGGGCATTTCTTCCTCTTCTTACAATATCTTTTTCTTCTTCTGTTAAATCATCATATATCTTTTCTAATATTTCAGCTTGTGATTTAGCTTTAACATATTTTATTGATTCTATATGTAATTTATGAGGTTTTAAATTTGTCTTATTAATTAAATATGTTCTAATAAATATTTCATACACGTTATCCCCAATATATGCCCATATTAGTGGATTCATTAAATTAATTTCTTCTATACTTCTTTCTATGTTTATAAATTCTTCCAATTTTACTCCTCTTTTATATAAAATTCATATTTTTAAGTATAACAATATTAATGTATAAAAACAAATCTGACTGATTAGTCAGATTATAAACTTTCTAAAGTTATCCTTCCAAGTTTTCCACTTCTAAAATCATCTAATATTAGTCTTGCTGTTTTTTCTTCATCTATTTTTCCACCAGACATGATTGCACCTCTTTTTTTACCTATTAAAAGCATTATATCATATATATTAGAGTTTTCATCTTGTGACTTATTTAACAAATTATCTAGCTCTGCTTCATCTATTTTATACCTTTGACATAGATTTTTCTTGTATCCATCAAGTAATCTTTTAATCAAATAAAATGCAATTTCTGTCCTTTCTAAAATATCATCTTTTATAGTTCCTGTAAAAGCTAAGTTTAATGCTACATTATTACTTTCAAATTTTGGCCATAATACACCTGGTGTGTCTAACAACTCGATTCTATCATTTACTCTTATCCATTGTTTAGACTTAGTAACACCTGGTCTATTTGCAACTTCTAATGATGTCTTTTTAGAAACTCTATTAATAAAAGAAGATTTTCCTACATTTGGTATTCCAAGTATCATAACTCTTATCTTTTTTCCTATTCTTCCTTTTTCTGAAGATTTAGATAAATCTTCACTCATAATTTTTTCTATTTCTTTTAAACAATTATGTATTCCATTTCCTGAATTTGAGTCTGTTAATACTGCTGGTATATTATTTTTTCTAAAATATTCCATCCATAATTTATTTTGATTTTGATCTGATAAATCACTTTTGTTTAATAGAATTATTCTTTTTTTACCTTTTGTTATTTTCTCTATGTCAGGATTTCTACTGGCTATTGGTATTCTCGAATCTAAAAGTTCTATTACAACATCTATTAACTTTAAATCTTCTATTATTTGTTTTCTTGTTTTAGCCATATGACCAGGATACCAGTTTATGTTCATCTTGCTATTATTTTGTTCATTACTATTATTCATCAATTCTCACATCCTTCATCATCTTTACATGTTCTATACCTGCTTCTATAAACACTTCTGATATTTTTTGATAACCACACTTTTCATAAAAACCCGCAACTTGATACTTAGCATCCATTATGATTTTTTTATTTTTATAATAATTTTCAATATATTTTAATGTTTTTCTTCCTAAACCTAAATTTCTATAATCTTTTAAAAAACAAAATCTTTGAATTTTTATAGTTTCATTATTTATTTTTAAACATCTTATTGTTCCTATATTAATAGAATTATATACTATCAAAAAATGATCGCAATGCGTACATATTTTATCATAGTCATCAACTTCAATTTCTTTAGGAACATTTTTCTCTTTTGTGAATATTGTATCTCTAATATCTAGTGCTTCTTTAAGCATATTTTCGTTATTTATTTTCTTTATTTCTAAACTCTTTGTATACTCTTCACTTTCGTAATTATTTTGTGCTAGTTCATAAAGTTCTTTTTCATCTTTTATTATCCTAATTAGTTCTTCCTTAGATGGTAAGTATGTTAAATATTTTGATGCATATACATTTTTAACTTCATCACCTAAAGTCATTTCTACTACTGCATCATCTTTATCGGCACATAATAGTATTCCAATAGGTTCATTCTCTCCTTCTATCATTTGAGTCTTTTTATAATAATTTACATACATTTGCATTTGACCAATATCTTGATGCGTTAGCTTTCCTATTTTTAAATCTATAATTACAAAACACTTTGCTAGTCTATTATAAAATATTAAATCAGGATAATAATACTCTGAACCTATTTTAATTCTTTGCTGACTTGCGACAAAAGAAAAACCTCTACCTAATTCAAGTAAAAACTCAGTCAGATGACTTAACAATGCTTTTTCTAAGTCAGTTTCTAAATAATTTCTATTTTCTTTCAGTCCTGCAAACTCAAATATATATGGTGTTTTTAATAATTCTTCAGGTTGTTTTTCAATCAA
>CAZSMG010000026.1:0-16391 GCA_964608075.1 uncultured Clostridium sp.
CATATTATTAGATTATAATCCAACAGGAGATGGAATATTAACATCAATTATGATAATAAAAGAAATACTAAAAACGGGTAAAAAAGCATCTGAATTAGGAAATTTAATTAAACAATATCCACAAGTTTTAGTAAATGCAAAAGTAGATTCAAGTAAAAAATATGATTATGATAAAAATGATGAAATAAAAATGGCAATAGATAAATTAGAAAAAGAATTTTCAGGAAATGGTAGAGTTTTAATTAGACCTTCAGGTACAGAACCATTAGTAAGAGTAATGATTGAAGGAGAGAACCAAAACTACATAGAAATTAAAGCAAAAGAAATTGCAAAGCTTATTGAAAAAAATTTAAAATAGTACTTGATTATTTTTACAAAAAATGATAGAAATATGTATATAAACAGAAGAAAAAGGAGAATAAAAATATGTTTATTATAGATTTATCAAATCCACTTACTTTATTATTAGCAGTTATAGGAACTATATTATTAATATTTTTAGCACAGGAACTTAAGAAAAGCTATATAACAGCAATGCCATTATTTACATTTTTATGTTTGTTAGTTATGCATGTAATTCAAATGATAACTATTTCAGAACAATATCGATATTTATTAACAACAATATCTAAATGTGTAGCAATTGATTTTGTGTTAATATTTGTAACCTTTTTTGCATATTTATGGGTTGACGATATAGAAGCAAAAGCAAATAATAAAAAAAGTATAGATAATAGCTTAGATTGGTTTTGGAAAAAAGTATAAAATAATATTTAAATTTAAAATGGTTTTGAGGTTTCAAAATCATTTTTTTACTTGACTTAGAGATTAAATAAAGTGTATTATATATATGTTAAATTTAAACCAAAGGAGTAATAAATTGAAAGTATCAGAATTTAATTATAATTTACCAGAAGAGCTAATTGCTCAAACACCTATAGAAAAAAGAGATGAATCAAGATTAATGGTACTTGATAGAAAAGATAAAACTATAGAACATAAAATATTTAAAGATATTATAGATTATTTAAAACCAGGTGATGTATTAGTTAGAAATAACACAAAAGTTATACCTGCAAGATTATATGGAAAAAAAGAAACAGGTGCTAATGTTGAATTTGTTTTATTAAATAGAATAGATGGAGATATTTGGGAAACAATAGTAAGACCTGGAAATAAACTTCATGAAGGTGCAAAAGTAATATTTGGTAATGGTATTTTACAAGCAGAGATATTAGAAACAATGGAAGGTGGAACACGAAAAGTAAAATTTAGTTATAATGGAATTTTTAATGAAATATTAGATCAAATAGGACTTATGCCACTACCTCCATATATACATAAACAGTTAAAACAAAAAGATAGATATCAAACAGTATATGCAAGATATGATGGATCTGCGGCAGCGCCGACAGCAGGGTTACATTTCACACCAGAATTATTGGAAAAGATAAATAAAAAAGGAATAGAAATCGCAAATGTAACTTTACATGTAGGAATAGGAACATTTAGACCAGTAAAAGTAGAAAACATTGAAGAGCATAATATGCACTCAGAGCATTTTTATATAAAACAAGAAGATGTAGAAAAAATAAACAAAGCAAAACTAAATGGAAATAGAGTAATAGCCATAGGAACAACATCGTGTAGAGTATTAGAATCAGTATCAGATGAAAAAACAGGATTAGTAAAATCTACTGAAGATGACACTAAAATATTTATATATCCTGGATATAAGTTCAAATGCATAGATGCTTTAATCACTAATTTTCATTTACCTGAATCAACTCTTTTGATGCTAGTTTCAGCATTAGCTGGAAAAGAATATATATTAAAAGCATATAAAGAAGCAGTAAACAAAAAATATAGATTTTTTAGTTTTGGAGATGCAATGTTTATAATGTAATGTGACAAAAGGGTCGTCCCTTTTTGTCACAAAATTAAAATAGGGGCAATAATTAAGAAAGGATAGTATAATTATGCCCAAATTTATAAGAAGCAACTTAAAAGGTATAGAATTTGTTCATGTTACTACACATGGAATTGATGATAAATATATATATGAAACTACAAAAGAGAAAAAAGAAATTAGAAAACTAATTTTGGAAAATCAAAAAAAGTTTAAAGTTAATTTAATAGCATATTGTATAATGAATAACCATTTACACTTACTAATTAATTTTAAAAATCCAAAAGATTTATCAAAATATATGCATAAAATAAACACTTCTTATGCAATATATTACAATAAAAATCATAAAAGAAAGGGATATGTTTATAAAGATAGATTTTACTCGCAAATTATTAAAAATAGAAAACATCTTATAAACGCTATAATATATATACATAATAATCCTGTAAAAGCAAATATATGTGATAATGTAAAAGATTACAAATTTAGTAGCTATAATGATATTTTAAGTGGAAAACTTATAAATACTACAACAATATTTGGTTCTAAAGATGAATATATAAAATCTCATGTAGAAAATGATAATACTAAATCTACATCCTATTTCGAAAAAATAACATTAGAAGATTCAAAAAAAGTGTTGGACATATATTTAAAAAATAAAAAATTAGATAAGGAAATGTTAAAAAAACGAAGAAATGATTTATATGAGATTTGTAAAGAATTAAAAGAAGAATATAAGGTAACATATAGAGATTTAGAGAAAATTATAGGAATAGGACGAGAAACAATAAGAAGAATATTAACAAAATAAATGTGACAAAAAGGGACGACCCTTTTGTCACAAAGGGGGAAAAATGAAACAACCAATAACATATGAACTATTACATGAATGTAAACAAACTGGAGCAAGAAGAGGAGTAATACATACGCCGCATGGCGATATACAAACACCTATATTTATGCCAGTAGGTACTCAAGCAACAGTAAAATCGTTAACGCCTGAAGAATTAAAAGAAGAAGTAAAGGCTCAAATAATATTATCAAATACATATCATTTATATTTAAGACCAGGACATAAAATTGTAGAAGAAGCAGGTGGACTACATAATTTTATGAAATGGGATAGACCAATTCTTACAGATAGTGGTGGTTTTCAAGTTTTTAGCTTAAAAGATTTAAGAAAAATTTCTGAAGAAGGGGTAGAATTTAAATCTCACTTAGATGGTAGTAAGCATATGTTTACGCCAGAAAGTGTTATGGAAATAGAAAATTCCTTAGGTGCAGATATAATTATGGCATTTGATGAATGTTGCCCATATCCATCGACATATGAATATACAAAGCAGTCTATGGAAAGGACTACAAGGTGGGCCAAAAGATGTAAAGAGGCACATAAAAATACAGAAAAACAAGGATTATTCGGAATAATTCAGGGTGGTTTTTATAAAGATTTAAGAGAACAATCAGTAAAAAGTTTAGTAGAATTAGATTTGCCAGGATATGCAATAGGAGGAATAGCTATAGGTGAACCTAAAGAAGAATATATAAATATATTAAATTATACAGCACCATTAATGCCTAAAGATAAGCCTAGATATATGATGGGAATTGGTAGTCCAGATTATTTAATAGAGGCTGCAATAGCAGGAATTGATATGGGTGATTGTGTACTTCCTACAAGAATTGCAAGAAATGGAACAGCAATGACATGGAATGGAAAAGTCGTAGTAAGAAATGCAACATATGAAAGAGACTGGACTCCACTTGATCCAGAATGTGATTGTTATACTTGTAGAAACTATACTAGAGGTTATATAAGACATTTAATTAAAGCAAATGAAATTTTAGGTGTTAGACTTCTTTCAATTCATAATTTGAGATTCTTGACTAAATTAATGGAAAGAGTTAGAATAGAAATTGAAAATGATAATTTAGCAACTTTTAGAGATGAATTTTACCATAAATATGGTTATTAAACTTAAGGAGGATCATATGAAATTATATGATGAAAATAAAATTAATAATAATAAAAAAATAGCTAATATAGTATTAATATTTATAATTTTATTATTTATTGCTATAATATCAATATTATTGATAATACTAACATTAAAGAATAATGTATTTATAGCAAAAATTGATGGAAAACAAAATGATAACATAAAATCATTACTAATTTTTGAGGAAAATAATTCAAAAGTATATATTCCTATAAAAAGGATTGCAGGTTTTTTAGGATATAGTAGTTATAATGGTGATTATAAAGAACCATCAGAAGATGTAAGTAAGTGCTATGTAAAATCAGAAAATGAAGTGGCCTCATTTTCATTGAATTCAGATATTATATATAAAATAATACCAAATACTGATTCTAATTATGAATATTGCCAAATAGATGAGCCAGTAAAGGCAATTAATGGAGAGTTATATACTACAATAGATGGAATAGAAAAAGCTTTTAATGTAGCTATTTTATATAATTTAAAACAAAAAGAATTTGAAATATATACAATTAATCATTTGGTAACGACATATTCTAATAATGTAATAAATTATGGATATACAGGTATTGATGAAGATTTTAATAATAAAAAGGCCATATTAGATAATATGTTAGTAGTTAAGCAAAATGATAAATATGGAGTTATTAGTTCAAATGCAGGAGAAATTATACTAGAAGCTAAATATGATAAAATAAAATATATTAAACAAACATCAGACTTTTTAGTTACAAGTAATAATAAAGTTGGAATAATGTCTAAAGAAAAAGAAACTAAAGTAAGCCTAATTTATGATGATATAGAATTAATTGATTATGATTCGAATTTATATATTATAAAAAAGGATAATAAATATGGTATTATTGATATAAATGGAAATATTAAATTATATCCAGAGTATGATAAAATTGGTGTTGATAGTTCTAATTTTTATGATATAAAAAATGGATATGTATTATTAGATACTCTAATTCCTGTTAAAAAAGACAATTTATGGGGGTTATTTAATAAATCAGGAAAACAAATAGTAGATTTTAAATATACAAATTTAGGATGTATCCAAAATACTTCAAGTATTTCAGATAATTTACTTTTAATACCAGAATATAATGTTATTGTAGTCAATAAAAATAATAAATATAATTTAATAAATTTATCTGGGAATGAAAGAATTAGTACATTTGTAGATAGTATATATATGAATGTAGAGTCTGGAAACAATAAGTATTATATGTTGTATGAAGGCAATACTTTAGATTTATCTAATTATTTAGGAAATAATAAACAAAATAATAGTAGTAGTATAGATGATACAATAAACACAACTAAAGATGAGATAAATAATACAGCTGAAACTAATAATTCTGTTATGAATGTAAATATATAAAATTAAATATTATTTATAAAAGCAAAGAACAGGTAATTTAATGTTTTTTGCTTTTTTACTAGACAAAATCGTATTTTTGAAATAAAATATATGTAAAATTATGTAAGGAGAAAAAAGGATGTTAATTGAGCATATTATATTTACAATATTAGCTTTTTATCTATTTGTATTAATTTTCATAAAGATGATTTCTAAAAATGATACAAGCTATGTTATTGTATTATTATTACAAGCTATAGGAATATCTATAAATTTTATAGAAATGATATTTAGTATTAATTTACATATTATATTTAAATCTATTGCATATATATTATCAATAATATTACCTGTAGCAATAATTATAATGGAAAAAAGAAATATTAATTTAATGGAAATGTTAAATATTACTAAAGCAAAGTTATTTTTAGTAATAGGAAATAATAAGATGGCTAAAGTAGCATTAATAAATCTAATTACAAAATATCCAAATAGCTATAATGGACATAAGTTGTTAGCACAAATTTATGAAAAAGAAGGTGGCATGAGAAAAGCTATAGATGAATATGTCCAAGCTATTGATATTAACAAAAAAGATTATGATTCATATTATAAAGTTGCTAGTCTATTAAATGATTTAAATAAAGTAGATGAAGCTTCTCAAATGTTAAATAATTTATTAGATAAGAAACCAGACTATGTTAAAGCATCAATTTTATTAGGTGATATATTAATAAATAAGGAAATGTATAAAGAGGCATTAAATATATATAATGAGGCTCTAAAATATGATGAATCAAATTATGAACTTAACTATAGTTTAGGTATTGCATATACAATGCTTAATGATTTCCAAAATGCAAAAATGTATTATGAAAAAGCAGCAGAACTTAACTCTTTGTTATATAATTCAAAATATAGTTTAGCGGAAATTGCACTGATATATAAAGAATTAGAAGAAGCGGAAAAACATTTTATGGAAGTACTAGAAGATGAAGAACTTCAAGCAGATGCATATTTTGAACTTGCTAAAATTAATATGATTAAAGGTGAAAAGGACAAAGCAATAAATTATGCAAACTTAGCAATTGAAATAAATCCAGGAAAAATTATAGAAAAAATTAAAAGAGATAATGTGTTTATACCAATTATGGCTAAAATATCAATGCCAATTAATATAAATATTGAAGAAGAAAAACAAGAAAAACAAAAATCTAAAAAGAAAAAGATGACTAAAAAAGAAATACAAGCTAAAGAACACTTAGAAGAAATGTCAGATATCACAAGAAATTTAAGTTATAATGATATAAAACTTTTGAAAAAAACAGAAGATAGAAAATATGATATAAACTTTAAAAAACAAGATATTCAAAAAGAAAGAGAAGAATAATTAATTCATAAAATCCATAAATATAAATATAATTTAATATATTTATGTTGAAGGGAAGAGATTTTATGAATGATAAAATAAGCTTTATTGGCGGAGATTTAAGAATAATAAAATTGATACAAATGTTACAAAGTGATGGAAAACAAATATATTTATATGGATTAGAAAAGGCAGAGGAGTTAAAAAGCAAGGAAAATATAATATTTTGTGGGAATATAAAAAAAGCAATAGATAGCTCTAATATAGTTATTGGACCAATACCATTTTCAAAAGATAATATAAAAATTAATACACCTTTTAGTAAAGAAGAAATAACTATAGAAAGTTTATTAAAAAATCTTAATAACAAGATTTTTATTGCAGGAAGTATATCAGACCAACTACTTGAAGTGTTTGATGAAACTACAAAAGTAATAGATATAATGAAAAATGAAGAACTAGTAATATTAAATACAATTGCTACTGCAGAAGGCGCAATAGAGTGTGCAATTTCAAATACAGATATTATACTTCATCAAAGTAAAATATTAATATTAGGATTTGGAAGAGTTGCTAAGACTTTAGCACATAAATTATCAGGACTTTGCGCCAATGTTACATGCTGTGCAAGAAAAGAAAAAGATTTAGCTTGGATAAAAACATATGGCTATAATGTAAAAAATATAAATAACTTAAGTAAAGACTTAAAAGAATATGACATAATCATGAATACTGTTCCTAACATGATACTTGGAGAAAATGAACTAAAGTATGTAAGAAAAGATACGCTTTTAATTGATTTATCTTCAAAGCCAGGAGGAATGGATGAAAAATATATAAAAGAATATGGACTAAATATGGTATGGGCTTTAGCGCTTCCTGGTAAAGTAGCACCAAAGACAACAGCACATTTTATAAAAAATACAATAGATAAAATTTTAGTAGAAGAAAAAATTAATATATAATTATTACGGAGGAAAAAATGGAAGAATTAACAATAGTAAGAGCAGCAATTTTAGGAATTGTTCAAGGATTAACAGAATTATTGCCAGTATCAAGTTCGGCACATTTAAATTTGATACCAATGATATTTAATTGGCGTATGCCGGAGAGTTTTGATGTAGCACTTCATCTAGGTACTTTACTTGCAATAACATTATTCTTTTTTAAGGATTGGATAAACCTAATAAAAGGTGGATATAAACAAGTAGTAAAAAAGGAAAAATCAAATGATGGAAAAATATTTTGGTATATAGTGATAGCCACAATACCAGCAGGAATACTAAGCTTAGTATTAGATAAATTTTCAAGTTTTATTTGTGAAAAATTTGAAATTGAAATGTTACTTATTGCAATATCACTAATTGTTATGGGAATAATATTATATATTGTAGATAAAAGGTCAGATTCAAAAACAAATTATGAAAATATTACATTTAAACAATCTATACTTATTGCTTTATCACAAGCAATTGCAGCAGCATTTCCAGGTGTATCACGTTCAGGAATAACAATGACAGTTGCAAGAGCACTTAAAATTGATAGAGAAAGTGCTGCCAAATATTCATTTTTATTATCAACTCCAATAATAGCAGCAGCAGTTTTAGTTAGTATAAAAGACTTTGAATTTACAATAGCGTTTTTAGTAGGAGTACTTTTAAGCTTCTTAGTTGGAATTTTAGTTATAAAATTCTTACTTCAATACTTAAAAAAAGGAAGTTTTAAAATATTTGCAATATATAGAGTAATATTAGGATTAATAATAACCATAATATTTTTTACGAGAATATAATTATAAATAATATAAATATAAAGCCCATCTCTTTATAAGAGATGGGCTTTTAAGCTTCACGCTTTGTATTATTACACATTTTCTCATATTCTTTACATTTTATCTTGTATTCCATTTGCATAGATAAATATTTATAATATGTATAAGCTTGCTCATATTGCATTACAGGATTAAACATGGGGTCATTTATATTATCTTGCATATCAAATGGCATATATCCTTGAAAATTATTAAAATCTTTTTCCATAATCTCACTCCTTTAATTAAATAATATTAAAGTTTGGCAAAAATATGCATAAATACTTGACTTAAGTAATTATATAACTATAAAATAAGATAAATAATAAAAGGTGTAAAGGAGTGGTAATATTGACTATAAAAGATATATTAAATAAAGCAACATTTATGCTAAAAAATAATAAAATAGAATCACCAAAATTAAATGCAAGATTATTACTACAATTTACATTAGAAAGACCAAGGGAATATTTGATTGTTTATGACAAAAAGGAAGTATCACAAGATAATCAAAAATTATATTTTGATAATATAAATAAAATGATAGAAGGTATTCCACTTCAATATATTACAAAAACACAAGAATTTATGAAATTAAATTTTATTGTTAATAATAATGTACTAATACCTAGAGCAGATACAGAAATATTAGTAGAAGAAGTAATTAGCATCTCAAAAAAATTTAAAAATCCTAAAATTTTAGATTTATGCACAGGTTCAGGCGCTATTGCAGTATCACTTGCAAAATATATACAAAATGCTCAAGTTTATGCATCTGATATAAGCCCTGATGCTTTAAAAGTCGCTAAGAAAAATGCTATAAATAATAATACTAATATTGAATTTTTTGAATCAAACTTATTTTCCAATATACCAAAAATGAAATTTGATATAATAGTTACAAATCCTCCATACATAAGAAAAGATGTAATAAACACACTACAAAAGCAAGTACAAAATGAGCCACATATTGCATTAGATGGAGGTATAGATGGCTTAGATTTTTATAGAAAAATTACAAAAGATGCATATGATTATTTAAAATATAATAGTTATTTATGTTTTGAGATTGGATATAATCAAAAAAAAGATGTTATAGAAATAATTGAAGGCGAGAAAAAATATAAAAATACATATTCTAAAAAGGATTTATATGATAATGATAGAATAGTTATAACGGAAGTTGGGTGATAGATATGTCTTTTTCTTCAGATGCTAAACAAGAATTAAGTAAAATTAATAATTTAAATAATAAACTACAAGTAGAGTATGAACTTATTGGATATTTAATAAGTAGTAATACAAATATAATAAATAGTAAAATTAAGTATTCAACTGAAAGCGAGTACAATATAAATAGATTTTCTAAGTTATTAAATAATATGAATATATTAGATTACAAAATAGATTTACAAGGAAAAACATATAGTATTACTTTAAATAGAAAAGATCTATTAGATATTATAGATGTAGAAAATAGTTATATAATTTTAAAAAATATTAATGAGAAAGAAGAAAATACAAGAAGTTTGCTTCGAGGAATATTTTTAGGATCAGGTTCTATAAACAATCCAGAAAATAAATATCATTTAGAAATAAATTTATTAAGTAAAGAAAATATTAAATATATAATAAATTTAATGGAAAAGTTTGATATTAAACTAAAGATTTTACATAAGAAAAATGAATATTCTTTATATATTAAAGAAGGAGAAGAAATATCTAAATTTTTAGCATTTATTGGTGCAAATAAATCAGTTCTTAAATTTGAAGAAATAAGAGTTCAAAGAGAAATGAATAATAAAGTAAATAGATTAGTTAATTGTGAATCTGCAAATTTAAACAAAACAATTAATGCATCAGTTGCTCAAATTGAGGCGATTAGATTTTTACAAAATAAAGATGAATTTAAAAAATTAGATGATAATTTAAAAGAAATTGCTGAAGTTAGACTTAAAAATCCTGATATTCCTTTATCAGAACTTGGGAAAATGCTTAAAATTCCTATTGGAAAATCAGGAGCAAATTATAGATTAAAGAAAATAATTCAAATTGCAGAAGAACTTAAAAAATAGGTGATAATATATGGAAAAAGAAACTTTAGGAATATATATACATATTCCGTTTTGCAAACAAAAATGTTATTATTGTGATTTTATATCTTATTGTGAAAAAGATAATCTTATAGAAAAATATATAAAATGTTTGATATGTGAAATAAACACATGGGCAAACAAAAATAAGGATAAATATAATCTAACTACTATATATATTGGAGGAGGAACTCCATCATATATTGATAGTAAATATATTGAAGATATATTAGATGCAATAAACAACAATATAGAAAATTTAAATAATGTAGAGGAAATAACAATTGAAATAAATCCAGGAACAATTACAAAAGAAAAACTAAAACAATATAAATTATCAGGTATAAATAGGTTAAGTATAGGACTTCAGAGTACTGAAAATAAACTTTTAAAGCAAATAGGAAGGATACATGGTTTTGAAGAATTTTTAGAAACCTACAAAATGTCAAAAGAAGAATTTAATAATATAAATATAGATTTAATTATAGGACTTCCTAATCAAACTATAGAAAATATAAACAAAAGTATAAGCGAAGTTATTAAATTAAATCCAAATCACATTTCTGTATATTCATTAATATTAGAAGAAGGAACGAGATTATATAATCTAGTAAATGAAAGAAAGCTTAATTTGCCTTCAGAAGATTTAGAAAGAAATATGTATTGGTATGTTAAAAATAGATTAGAACTAGAAGGATATAAACATTATGAGATATCTAATTTTAGCAAAGAAAATTTTGAATCAAAACATAATACTAATTGTTGGGAGCAAAAACAATATATAGGATTTGGAGTAGCAGCTCATTCCTATATTGGAAATATACGATTTTCAAATACTAAAAGTATAGAAGAATATATTAAAAATATAGAAAACGAAAATATTGAAAAAAATGTAACAATTGAGGAAAAGCAAAACATGGAAGATATTAAAAAAGAATATATGTTACTTGGCTTAAGAAAAATTAATGGAATAAGCATAAAAAAGTTTAAAAATAAGTTTTCGGAAAATCCAATATATATATTTAGAAATGAGCTTAGTAAATTAGCTCAAGAAGGATTAATAGAAATTAATGCAGACCAAATTAAACTTACAAATAAAGGGCTTGATTTAGCAAATTTAGTTTGGGAAGAATTTATCTAAATAAAATAGTCAAAAACATAAAAAAGTGCAAGAAATATCTTGTACTTTTTTGAATATAATGATATTATTTACAAGGAAATAATATCAAAAAAGGATGTGATATCTAATTTTATGAAAATTTTAATAACAGGTGCAAATGGAATGCTAGCAAAAGAAGTAAAAGAAAGATTTCTAAAGGGAAATGAAATTATATTAACAGATGTCGAAGAATTAAATATAACTGATGAAAATGCAGTTTTAGAGTTTATAAAAAATGTAAAACCAGAATATATAATTAATTGTGCAGCATTTACTGCAGTAGATAAAGCAGAAGAATGTTATAAGCTTGCTGATAAAATAAATGGAGATGGTCCAACTTTTTTAGCAAAGGCTGCAAAAATAGTAGGCTCAAAACTAGTACATATATCAACAGACTATGTGTTTGGTGGAGATTTAGATATTTCTAAAGATTATAAAGAAGATGATGAAAAAAGACCAGTAACTGCATATGGAATTACAAAATTACATGGAGAACAAGGAATTATAGAAAATACAGATGAATATTATATATTCAGAACAGCATGGTTATATGGAATAGGAGGAAATAACTTTGTAAAAACAATGACTAAACTGGGAAAAACCAAAGATGAAATAAATGTTGTTTCAGACCAACATGGAAGCCCTACATATGCAAAAGATTTAGCTCAAATTATTTATCAAGCAATAGAAAAGAAAATACCTTATGGTATATATAATGCAACAAATGAAGGATATACAACATGGTATGAATTTACAAAAGAAATATTAAAAGAACAAAGTATAAATTGCAGAGTAAATCCAGTAACTACAGAAGAATATATAAAGATGATGAATGTTACTCAAGCCAAAAGGCCATTTAATTCTCAAATGTCTAAAGATAAATTAAGACAAAATGGAATAAATGTACCAGAATGGAAAGATGCTTTAAAAAGATATTTACAAGAAGAAGCGCAGGCAGATGATTAATTTAAGTATAGAAAGGAGGAAAAATGCAATGAAAAACAGAAAAGGGATTATACTTGCAGGTGGTAGTGGTACAAGACTATATCCTTTAACACTTGCAATATCAAAACAAATAATGCCTGTTTATGATAAGCCGATGATATATTATCCACTTTCAGTACTTATGCAAGCAGGGATAAGAGATATTTTAATAATATCAACACCAAGAGATATAGTTGTTTTTAAAGAGCTATTAGGTGATGGTAGCAAATGGGGAATGCATTTTGAATATACTATCCAAGAAAAACCAAATGGACTTGCAGAAGCATTTATAATTGGAGAAAAATTCATAGGTAATGATAATGTCGCTATGATTTTAGGTGACAATATGTTTTATGGTGAGCATCTAGAAGAAATTTTAGATAGAGCAAATTTAAGAGAAGATGAAGCAACAATATTTGGATATTATGTAAAAGATCCAAAAAGATATGGAGTAGTTGAAATAGATGAAAATGGAAATGCTATATCAATAGAAGAAAAACCAGAAAATCCAAAATCAAATTATGCAGTACCAGGATTATATTTCTATACAAATGATGTTATAGAAATTGCAAAAGGTGTAAAACCATCAGCTAGAGGAGAGTTAGAGATAACATCAATAAATGATGAGTATATGAAAAGAGGAAAACTTAAGGTTGAAAAATTAGGTAGAGGAGTAGCATGGTTTGACACTGGCACGCATGATGCTTTAATAGAAACTGCAAGTTTTGTCCAAACAATACAAAAAAGACAAGGGTTGCAGATAAGTTGCCCAGAAGAAATTGCTTTTCAAAAAGGATGGATATCAGCTGAGCAAGTATCTAAACTCGCTGACAAATATATGAAAACAGAATATGGAAAATATCTAAAAGATTTAGTTAAATAGTATGGAAAGGAAAATATAATATTGGGAAAGTTTAATAGAATTGATACTAAAATAGAAGACTTATGTATTATAGAACCTACAATATTTGGAGATAATAGAGGATACTTTATGGAGACATATAGTAAAAAAGATTTTGAAGAAATAGGAATTAATTATGAATTTGTTCAAGATAATCAATCAAAATCTAAAAAAGGAGTACTAAGAGGACTTCATTTTCAAATAGAAAATACACAAGGAAAATTAGTTAGAGTAATCAAAGGAAAAGTATTTGATGTGGCAGTAGATTTAAGAAGGAATAGTAAAACATATGGTAAATGGTTTGGCATCGAATTATCAGAAGAAAATAAAAAAATGTTTTTTATTCCGCCATATTTTGCACACGGATTTTTAGTATTATCTGATGAAGCTGAATTTACATATAAATGTACAGATATATATAATTATAGTGCAGAATCAGGAATTATGTATAATGATAAAGATATAGGAATTCATTGGCCAGAAGTTGACTGCAAAATTTTAACATCAGAAAAAGATGCTAATTGGAAGACATTAAAAGAATTCACACAAAGCGATATTTGGAAAAAATAAATTGAAATTTAAAGGAGATTTTTAAAATGGAAGAAAATAATCTAAAAAAGAATAATAGTATTAAATATATAGTAATAGCTATAATTGTAGTAATTCTTATAGCACTTATAGCTTTAGGGTATTATTGGACAAAATCTAATAACCCTAGAATGGTTTATTTATCTACAATAAATAGTTATTTAGATAAATATGAAAAAGAATTATCAGATGTAAAAGAAATAAAAACACAAAATACTATAGTAAAATTAAGCGGAAATATTGAATCAGAAAATGAATCTGTAAAACAAGTAGCAGAACACTTAAATAAAGGTTCAATTGAGATGAATGTACAAATTGATTATGAAGCAAAAAGTGAATTAGTAAATTTAGGTGTAAATTATGATAATGATAAGTTAATAGATGGAAGAGTATATTATGAACTAAATGAGAAAAATGCATATGCATATCTTGAAGGATTATATACTAAATATTTTAAAATAGATATGACATCTTCTGAATATAATGAAGTAAACAAATTATTAGGAGAATTATTTGAAACTCAAAATAAGATGAAAATTGGAGAAAAAGCTTCTCTAAATAAAGCAATGAATATAATTAAAAGTAAAATATCAGAAAAATTATCTAATGAATACTTTAGCAAAGAAAATGTAGAATTAACTATAAATGATAAAAATGTTAAAACTACAAAATCTACTCTAACATTAACACAAGCTCAATTTGTTGAAATATTAAAATCTATTTGCATGGAATTATTAGATGATGAAGAATTTTTGAATTGTTGGGAAGATAAAGATAATATAAAAGAGGGATTAAAACTATTAGAAGAACAATTTGAAGAGACAAAAACAGATGAAAACACAAAAATAATATTTAATATATATAATAAAGGACTATTAAATAACCAATTTACAAAATTTGAAGTTATTATAACAAAAGATTCACAACAAGCTTCTTTTGAAATCATTAACAATAATGATAAAACATATTCATATAAATTAAAATCAAACGAAGAGGAAATTGGTGGAATAGTCAAGATAGAAGAAATAGATAAAGATACATCAAAAATTGAAGTTGCAGTTAATAACATACCAGATTTTGGTAATATAAAAGTAATTTTAGAGGTATCTAATATCACAAACGGAGAGCTTACAAAAATAGATAAATCAAATAGTATAAATATAGAAGATATTTCACAAAATGACCTTCAAGAAATAGGTACTAATTTACAAAAAATGAAAATATATACTTTGATTGAATCTGCATCAAATCAAATTTCTACCTTAACAGGAACAAACACAAAATCAAAAAATAATATATTAAATACTACTACTAATAGCAAAGAACAAAAAACAATAGCAGACAATAGTATAAAAAATTATTCAGGAGATGTTGTAGTAACATATAATTTACCTTCAACATTTAAAGAATTAGAATATAGTAAAGATACATATAGAATGTATGAAAAATCAGATGATACATCTGTTACAATATCTATAAATACTAATACATTAGAAGAATTTAGTAAACAAATAGATAGTTCAAAAGAGTATTTTGCTAAATTAGATACATATAAAGATGTAAAAACTTCAGATGTAAAAACATTAGAACAAAATGGAAAAACTTTTAGCTATAAAACATTTGAATATACTTATATAAGCTCTATTTCAAGTGAATATGATATTAAACATAAAACAACATATATATATTATCCAATAAATGATAAAAACTCATTAAAAATAGAAATAGAAAATCCAGATGATGTAACAAGCGATGAATTAAATCAATTCTTAAATATAGATATAGAAAAATAAAGGAGTGCAAGTTTATGAAAAACATATTAGTAACAGGAGCTGCTGGATTTATAGGAGCAAATTTTGCAGAATATTTTACAAATAAATATCCAGAATATAATGTTATTGTATTAGATAAACTTACTTATGCAGGAAATATTCATAATCTAGATAATTTTAAAGATAAAATAACATTTGTAAAAGGTGATATATGTGATTTTGACTTTGTGTTGGATTTATTTAATAAATACAAGATTAATGGAGTAATACATTTTGCAGCAGAATCTCATGTTGATAATAGTATAAAAACACCATTTGTTTTTACACAAACAAATGTGATAGGAACACATACGCTTTTAGAAGCAGCTAAAAGAACTTGGGGAGAAGGAAGCCCAAATAAGTTTGTACACATATCAACAGATGAAGTATATGGT
>CAZSMG010000027.1:0-15850 GCA_964608075.1 uncultured Clostridium sp.
GGTTCACCTCCAGGATATGTTGGATTTGATGAAGGTGGGCAACTAACAGAAAAAATTAGAAGAAAACCATATGCAGTTATTCTTTTTGACGAAATAGAAAAAGCACATCCAGATGTTATGAATATGCTTCTTCAAATATTAGAAGATGGAAGGCTAACTGATTCTAATGGAAGAACTATTAATTTCAAAAATACTGTAATAATAATGACTTCAAATTTGGGAGCTAGGATAATTACAGATAAAAAGACATTAGGATTTATAAATAGTAATGAAAATAATGATACACAAAAAGAATATGAAGAAACTAAAAAACAAGTAATGGATGTATTAAAAAAAGAGCTTAGACCTGAATTTATTAATCGTATAGATGAGATTATAGTATTCCATAAATTAAATAATAATGAAATAAGTAATATTATAGATATAATGTTAAAAGAAGTTATTGAAAGGCTAAAAGAACAAAAAATAGAAATTGAGTTAGATGATTCAGTGAAAAAATTAATTTATGATAAGGGATTTGATAAAAACTTTGGAGCAAGACCACTTAGAAGAACTATTCAAAACATATTAGAAGATAGATTAGCAGAAGAGATCATAGATGGAAGACTAGAGAAGGGAAAAGTATCAAAAATTTCTGTAGAAAATGATAAAATAGTAATAAATAAATAATTTTAAAACTATATAAATTGACATAAAGTATTTTAAATAGTATAATTATATTGCAACCTTTTAATAAAGTTTTGAAAGGAGGCTTTTATGAATATAAAGCCTATACAAAAGAAAGTAGAGTTTGATCCAAAAGTCTTTGACAGCACTAATTTAAGAGATTGTGTAAATTGCTATGCATATGCTATAAATGCTTTTGATATAGAAACTAAATTATTTATTGGAATTTTTTCTAATTATTCAAATGAATTAAAAGTAGATGATTTAAAACTTGTAAATAGATTCATTAAAGATATGATAGCTTTAGAAAAAGACCCAATTAAAAGCAATTTAGAATCTAAACCAAACAAAGGATATTATAAAATAGCATTGCTTAGTAACTATGGCACAACTCGATCTTCAATTACTGATTTCCATTTTGCAAGGCAAGATAATGATGGAAATTGGTCCCATAAAGTAAGAGGCAGGTATCCAGAAATAATAAATACAAATGAATTTAATAATTTATTATTAAGAGGAGATATTTATCACTTAGTGGGAGTATTTGACATTAAAGAGGAAGTAGTTTAATTGCTTCCTCTTTAATGTAGTAAATATATATAATAAATATTACATATATTTTGTTCTTAAAAAAGTGATATATCCAAAATTAAGATATATCACTTTTTAATAAAGCTAAAATTTTAGCTTTCTTTTAAGTCAGCACAAATACTACTAAATAACTCTTGGTGGAATAGAATATCTTTGCATATACATGTTATTATTAGAATTATATTTTTCTAATAGTTTATCTGCATTGCAATTATTCTTAGTAGCTTCCATAGTTACATAATTAAATGTAAAAATAATGCGTTCTAAGCTATCACTACAATTAAAAGCCAAATTAAGTTGTTCGTTAAAGTTTGAATCCTCATCAAAACAACTTTCAATACTTTTTAACAAAGGTCTTATCAATGTATTATAATATGGCTTGATTCTAGCAATTCCTTCACTGAAAGATTCTATAAAAAATTCACAATGTAAATTATCTATAGATACTTTAAATAACCGTAGTTTTTGATGGTTTATTGTTACTTTTTTTATATAGCTTGCTTCCATTAATTCCCTCCTTGTAAATGTAATGCTGACTAAAAAATTTACAAAAAATATTATATAATAAATTTTAGATAAATACAATATAATTATTGCAAATATTACAGATATTTCAAAAATATTATGTAAATATTTCAAATATATTGCAAAAAGTTCAAAAGTGTGTTATAATAAGAAATGTAGTTGGTTTTTAAAACTAAAAAGGAGTGGGATAATGATATTTTATGTAATTTATACTCTATTATTCATAATAGCAATGCTAATAGGATATGCAATTTTACAATTGAAAATATTTGGAGTTACTATAAAAGACTTTTGGACATTTATAGAAGCAAACCAAATGTTAGACAAATTATATAATTTTTCAAAAAAGTATGAAAGTTTAACTATACAAGAACAAATAATATATTTATCAGAGGCTGAAAAAATATTTGATGCATTTGAAAAAGTGCCAGATGTATTATGGGAAGAAGAATATGATAAATATTTTAAAGTTTTAAACGAATATAAAAATATCAAAATGCTAAGATGGGCTTCAAATTAATTAACAATAAAATAAATATAAAGATTAGATGCTGTTTTTAATGGTGTCTGATTTTTTTATGAGTATAATTTGTTAGACATCAAAACTTGCAACATTTATTAATTTATGCTATAATAATAGAGTTATGTAGTTTAAATATTTTATAGCAGGAGGAAAAATAAATGAACAAAAGGAAAACGTTGGTACTTGCTATTACAGCTAGTATGACACTTATGACACCAGTGGAGGCGATGGCAAATTGCCAACAAGATGGCACGGAATTACCAATAACCATTGAAAGAGTAGAAATTCCTATAGAACTAAGTAGCCCTGTTGGAGCTTCTATGGATTCTATGGAAGATGAGTTTTCTATTGACGAAGCAAGAGCTGAGCTTAATTTTTACATGGAAATAGATAAACCATGTGGATTAACTAAAGAAGCTTTTGTAAGCATTATGGAAAACCTTCCATATGATTATGTAGGATTCTACGAAAGAAACGCAGAGTTCATATGGGAAATGGAGCAAAAATACAATGTAAATGCAATATTTATATGTGGTATTATTGCTATTGAATCTGAATGGGGACAATATGATGCATGTAGAAACAATTATTCAGGTCTAACTGGAAGCGGAAGTAATGGATATGCAGTTTTTGAAACAGAGGAAGAGGGTATAGAAGAAACCTTTCTATATGTAGTAAATAAGTGTATATCTCATGATTTAACTACTGTGCCAAGCATAGCATATCCATATACTCGCGTTCATGAAACAACCTGGGATAGTCAAGTATATTCGGCTATGAAAATGATTCTGTTCTATTAGCATAATAGTTCAAATGCTATAAAAAAGGAGAGATTATAATAAATCTCTCCTTTAACTTTTTATATTTATTTTTTATTGTCTTTAAAAACTTCTTTAATGGCACCTAAGCTACTTAGTGCATTTGTTGCTTCAAAAGGAATAAACACTTTATTTGCATCACCTTTAGCAATTTCTTCTAATGCTTCTAAAGATTTAATTTGAACTAATTTTTCATCAGGATCTGAAGATTTAATAGCATCATAAACCATTTTAATCTCTTTAGCTTTTGCATCTGCAACAGATTTTATAGCTTGTGCCTCACCATCAGCTCTTCTGATTCGTGCTTCTTTATCAGCTTCAGCTTCTAAAATTGCAGCTTCTTTTTTACCTTCAGCAATTGTTACTGCTGATTGCTTTTGAGCTTCTGCATCAAGAATTAAAGCTCTTTTATTTCTTTCTGCATTCATTTGTTTTTCCATTGCATCTCTAATATCTGCAGGTGGGTTAATATCTTTTATTTCAACTCTGTCTATTTTACATCCCCATCTATCTGTTGCCTCATCAAGAATAACCCTTAATTTTTGATTAATTCCATCTCTTGAACTAAATGTTTCATCTAAGTCCATTTTACCAACAATATCACGGATTGTTGTAATTGCTAAATACTCAATACCCTTTTTTAAACTTTGAATTTCGTATACTGCTTTAGCAGGATCTGTTACTTGATAGAATACAACAGTATCTATAGTAATTGTAACATTATCTTTTGTAATAACTCCCTGAGGTGGTATATCCATTGTTTGTTGCTTTAAACTAACAACACTTCTTACATGATCAACAAATGGAACAATAATTGTAAGACCAGCATCAGCTACTTTATGAAATTTACCTAATCTTTCAATTATATATACCTCAGATTGTCTAACAACTTTAATTGATTTAAATGCTATAATTAATATTATAGCAAGTAAAATTAATAAAAAAGCCATTTTAAATTCCTCCCTTTAATTTTGAGATATCAAATCTCTATATATAAAAATATTAAAAACTTAAGCATTTATTGTAGAATTTATAGGTTCTACTAATACTTTAACTCCTCTAACTTCTTTAACTTCTACTTCTGTTCCTTCTTTAATGGTTCCATTGCCACTACATATTGCAGACCAAATTTCACCATGTACTTTTACCTGACCTTTACCTTCAATAATATTAATATCTTGAGTAACTATACCTTTTTTTCCAATTAATGAATATACATTAGTTGAAACATTTTTGTCATTTTTCGTTAGTTTATTAGCTAATGGTTTTGTTGCAAATATTAATATAATAGAGGATACAACAAATATAGTAGTTTGAATAATTATATTATCAGTAAAAAAACTAACAATCATTGCAAGAAGTGCACCTACACCTAACCAAAATATTAAAAAACCAACTGTTATGATTTCTCCTACAAAAAATATACCAGAAGCTATTAACCAAATTATCCACATAAAAATAACCTCCTTTACATTTAATTTGCAATAATATTATACTATAAATATATAAATATTTCAATAAATTAGTAGAAAATATGAAAATTTGTTAAACATATTATAAAAATGTTGTAAAAAAATAAAAAAAATGATAATATCTTAAATGAATTAAAAACAAAGGAGAAACAAAATGATAATTAAAGAAGAAAAAGCAATTACAATGATAGCACTAGTTATTACAATAGTATTATTGTTAATACTATCTGGAATTGCTATATATGGTGGAACTAATTCTATCTTAGAATCAGAAGATAAAAAAATTAGTATAGAGCTTAATATTATTCAACATGCAGTTTTAGAAACATATAAAAAACATCTTTCTACAAGTAAAGTTATTGAAAATAGTGATGCATTAGTTGGAAGAAAATTAAGTAATAGCAATATAAACGAAAATTATATAGTAAATGTAGATGGAAAGTACTATTTTAAGTATGATACTGATGTAAATAAAATAGAGTTAAAAGATACAACCATTTCAAATTATTACTTAATATCAACAGAAGATGAATTTAAAAAATTAGGAATAAGTAATTGTAAAGATAAATATGTTGTTAATTATACGACTGGTGAAGTTTTAAATGTTCAAAAATTAAAAACAAATTCTAACCAGGCATTATATGTATATAACAATAATTGATTTGGAGGAAAAAACTTGATAAAAGAGGATATTATAAAAAATTTGCAACAAATGGGTATTTCAAATGAAAATATAAAAATCGATGAGCAGATGCGGCAAGCATACATCTTTTAAAATAGGAGGCCCAGCTGATATATTAATTAGGGCAAGTACTATAGATGAAATAAAAAATATATTAAAAATAGTACAACAAAATAATATACCTTTATATGTTATAGGAAATGGAAGTAACATTTTAGTAAAAGATAAAGGAATAAGAGGAATTGTTTTAAAAGTAGATTTAAAAGGATTAGAAATAACAAATGATAATGATAATGTAATTGTTAAAGTTGGAAGTGGAATGCCTCTAGGATTTTTAGCACAAAAATTACTAAAAGAAGAAATATCGGGTTTTGAAGAATTATCTGGAATTCCTGGTACAATT
Organism: uncultured Clostridium sp.; assembly: GCA_964608075.1. Classification (GTDB taxonomy): domain Bacteria; phylum Bacillota; class Clostridia; order TANB77; family CAG-508; genus CAG-269. The sequence continues at coordinate 5,681 of CAZSMG010000027.1, forward strand.
GGTGGAGCAATAAAAATGAATGCAGGTGCTCACGGAAAAGAAATGAAAGATATTGTAGTTAATACAACTTATATTGATATTAAAGGAAATATTAAAACAATAGAAAATAAAGAACATCAATTTGAATATAGAAATAGTATGTTTAGTAGAGAAAAATTTATTATTTTAAATACAACTTTAAAATTACAAAAAGGAAGTAAAGACGAAATACAAGAAAAAATGAAACAATATGCTACATATAGAAAAGAAAAACAACCAATAGAATTTCCAAGTGCAGGAAGTACGTTCAAAAGAGGGGAAGATTTTATTACTGCAAAGTTAATTGATGAATGTAGTTTAAAAGGATATAAAATTGGAGGGGCGGAAGTTTCTCAAAAACATGCAGGATTTATAGTAAATACCGGAGATGCTACGGCACTGGATGTTATAAAACTTATAGATTACGTAAAGACAAAAGTTTATGAAAAATTTAAGATAGATATAAATTTAGAAATTGAGATAATTGGTGAGGATTAGAAAGGGTAAGGTATGAAAGGTTTTTTTGAATGGTTTAAATCAAGTACAAAAATGAAAAGATGGATGTTATTAATTCTAATTGGAATAATACTTGCATGTTATGGAATATCAGAAATACTTGTATCTAGAGAAATAAATTTTGGATTTTTTGAAATTGGAAAAATAATTATATCTTTTGTTATTGGATTTATATGTATAGTATTAGGTATTGTTTTTATAAACAAAAGAAATCTAGAACTTTTAATAGAAGCAACAGATGAAAGAATGGAAAATAAAAATAATGTAAATGTTAAATCCTTAATATTTAATAAAACAGTTTATGACAAAGGACCTAAAATCGTAGTGATTGGTGGGGGAACAGGATTAAATACAGTTCTTTCAGGAATAAAATCATATACAAGTAATATAACAGCAATAGCAACAGTATCAGAGTATGGAAAAGTACCTTCTAATTCAAGAACAGAACTTGATGTTATGCCATTAGAAGATGTAAAAAGTAGTATGGTTTCTTTGGCAACTAAAGATGGACAAGTTGATAAATTATTTAATTATCAATTTAATTCTGGAAAATTAAAAGGACTATCTTTTTCTGATATATATTTTTCAGCAATGAAAAATATTAATGGAGATTTTTCTGAATCAGTAATTAAAAGTAATGAAGTTATAAATATGGTAGGAAAAGTTATACCAGTTACATTAGAAGAAATGAAAATATGTGCAGAATTAGATAATGGATATATTGTAGAAGAAAAAGATAGAATAGCAGAAATTGCATATGAAAAAGTTACAAAAATAAATAGGATATATTTAGATCCTTCAAATTGTAAGCCAGCACCAGGAGTTATAGATGCTATAAGAGAAGCTGATTGTATAGTAATTGGACCGGGAAGCTTATATACAAATGTTATTCCAAATCTTTTAGTAAATGGAATATCAAAAGAAATAAAGACAAGTAAAGCAATAAAAATATATGTAAGTAATATTATGACAGAACCAGGTCAAACAGATAACTTTAGTGTTACAGACCATGTAAATGCTATAATAGGTCATTGTGGAGAAGGAATAATAGATTATTGTATTTATGATACAGGTGAAGTTGTTCCAGAGTTTATTAAAAAATATAATATGGAAGGAAGGGATTTAGTAGAACAAACTATAGATGGAGTAAATGCAAAAGGAATATATTTTATTCAAAGAAACTTATCTATGATATCACAAGATAAAATAAGACATGATCCAATATTAGTCGCAGCATCAATTATTGAAATAATATGTGATGATTTAAAATATCAAGATAAACAAAACGATCCTCAGTATTTAATGATGAACACAAAATTAAAATCAGATAAAAGAATTGAGAAAATTAAAAAATTATCAAATAAAACAAACAAAAAATATAATGATAACAATAAATCAAAGAAAAAAAGTAAATTCAGTAGTAAATATAGCGATAGAATTGCTTCAATAAAAGAAGCTGATGAAAAAATAAGAGGAAAGTCAAGTATAAGTGGGCAATCTTCTAAACTAAAGAAGAAAGAAAAAGATGAGGATATATATAAATTTAATCTAGAAGATGAAATTATACCTAAGAACAAGCCTAAAGAACATAAGAAAAAAGAAGATAAAATAAAACACAATGATAGTAGAAAACAAAAAGAAAATAAAGTAGATTTTAAGAAATATGACAAGAGTAAAGATGGTATAAAAACAAAAAATGTAACTAAAGTTGAGCAAAATGTTAATATAAAAGTTAATACTTCAAGTGGTAAAACACCAGAAGAAATTAGACAAGAAATGATGAGAAAATTACAAAATAGTAGATGGAATAAATAATATATTTTGGAGGTACAGATGAATTTTACAAAAGATGAATTAACATTAGAAGAAGGATTAACAAAAGAATGGATAATAACTAATGGTATTGGAGGATTTTGCTCTTCTACAATAATAGGAGCAAATACAAGAAAATATCATGGACTACTTGTTGCTCCTCTTACACCACCTGCAAGAAGATTTTTGATATTATCTAAATTAGATGAAAGCATTGAACTAAATAATAAAAAATATGAACTATTTACCAATATAGGTAAAGAATATATAACACATGGATATAAATATCAAGAAGGCTTTAGAAAAGAATATATACCTATTTTTACATATAAAGTAGAAGATATTGAAATTACTAAAATGATTTGTATGCAATATGGAAAAAATATAGTTGGCATATATTATAAAATAAAAAATGGAAAAGAAAATGCAAAATTAAATTTAGCTCCTATTTTAAATTTTAGAGATTTTCATAGTGTAAATAACAATCATGAATTTGTATTAAAACAAGATATAAAAAATGATACTAAAGTTAAAATTACTATTGATGACAATTCTTCATATCCAATATATATAAAAATATCAGAAGGAAGTTATATAAGATATGAAAATAATACATTTAGGGATATGTTTTACATAGAAGAAGAAAAAAGGGGCTTCTTAGCAGAAGAAAATCATAGTGTTACTCGGTGTTTTTCAGATAGAAATAAAGCCAGAAGAAGAAAAAGAAATATCATTTGTATGCTCATTAGAAGAAAATATAGATGAAATAAATGTTAAAGATATGATAAGTAAAGAAATTATAAGATTAAATGAAATATTTAATAATTCTTTACTAATTGATAATAGAAATCAAAACAAAACTAAAGAAGAATTAGAAAAAGATGAAAAAATTAAAAATTATTTAATTGCAACAGATAATTTTGTAGTAAATAGACCATCATTTGGACTTCATACAATAATTGCTGGCTACCCTTGGTTTTTGGATTGGGGAAGAGATAGCTTAATATCTTTTGAAGGATTATTGTTAATTCCAAAAAGATTTGATATAGCAAAAGAAGTTTTACAAACATATGTAAGAGATATTAAATTTGGACTAGTTCCTAATGGATATTCAGGATTTGATAATAGGCCTCTATATAATAGCGTAGATGCTTCACTTTTATTATTTGAACAAGTAGATAAATATTTAAAATATACTAAAGATTATAAGTTTATTGAAGAAAATATATACACTAAATTAGAAAGCGTAATTGAAAATTATATAAATGGTATTGATTTAGATGACAATAATATTTATTTAGACGCAGATAATTTATTAGTATCCGGAACACAAAATACTCAAAACACTTGGATGGATGCAAAATATGCAGGAATTGCAATAACTCCAAGAAATGGTAAAGCAGTAGAGATAAATGCAATGTGGTATAATGCTTTAAAAATAATAGAAAATTTAGCAAATAAATTCGGTAAAAAACAAGAAGCTAAGACGTATAAGCAACTTGCAGAGTATTGTAGAATTTCATTTAATATAAAGTTTTATAACAAAAAAAGAAAATGTTTATATGATGTACTTGGAGACAATAAAATAAGACCTAATCAATTATTTGCATTAAGTTTAAGTAATCCAGTTGTTGATTGTAGTAGCAAAGAAGCAAAAAGTATATTAGAAGTATGTAAAAAGAAATTATTAAATAGCTATGGTTTAAAAACACTTGCAAAAGGTGAAGAAAACTATGTAGATATTTATGAAGGTGATGGTGCAAAAAGAGATATGAGTTATCACCAAGGTATTACTTGGACATGGCTTCTAGGATTATATTATGATGCATTAAAAAATATAATTGAACAAACTAAAGTAAAAAAAGAAAAATTAGAACTAGAAGAAGAATTAAAAGAATTTATATTAAATGTTGATAAAACATTTAAAAAAGATTTATATGAAAATGGATGCATAGGTAGTATTTCAGAAATATATGATTCTAAAAAGCCTCATATGCCAAAAGGTGCATTTGCACAAGCGTGGAGTATAGCAGAAGTCTTTAGAATAATTTTAGGGAAATAAAGGAAAGGTAAAAATGATATCAATTGAAGAACTAGAAAGAAATCTTAATCAAAATAATTTATCTAGCATATATCTTTTTTATGGTGAAGAAAAATACTTAATGGAAGTTTGTGAAAAAAAGGTAAAAAAGATATTTGGCAAAACTACAAAAGGTATAAACTATATTTTGCTAGATGAAGAAAATATAGATAGTATAATATCAGATATAGAAACACCAGCATTTGGTTATAATAAAAAACTTATTATAGTAAAAAATACAGGTTTATTTAAAAAAGATGGTAAAAAGAAAAATGTAAAACTTGTTGATTTAGGAGAAAAACTAAATGAGTATATAAAACAAAATATTGATTATATAAAGACTTCAATTGTACTTGTATTTTTAGAAGATGAAGCAGATAAATGTGAGTTATTTTCAACAATTGATAAATCAGGAGTAGTATGTAAATTTGAATATCAAAAACCAATCCAAATTCAAAAAAGAATCAAAAATATTTGTAATGCATACAAAGTAAATATAGACTCAAATGTATTACAATATTTTATAGAATGCTCTGGCACAAGTATGCAAGATTTAATAAATGAAATAAGAAAGCTTATAGAATATTCTGGAGAAAATGGAACAATTACAAAAGAAGATATTGATAAATTATGTATTAAACAAATAGATAGCGTAATATTTGATTTAACAGATAATTTAGGAAAGAAAAATATAAAAAATGCAATTGAGGTATTAAATGATTTAATATATCAAAAAGAACCTATACAAAAAATATTAGTAACTTTATATAATCATTTTAAAAAGTTGTATTTAGTAAAATTATCAATTAAATATAATAAAGATGTATTAGATACTTTAAATCTGAAGCCTAATCAAACATTTTTAGTTAGTAAATATAAAAATCAATCAAGTTATTTTGATGAAAATGATTTAAGAGATATCTTAAAAGAATTATCTGACTTAGATTATAAATACAAAATAGGTTTAATTGATATAAATATAGGATTAGAAGCCATACTTTGTAGATATTGTTCGTAGTAAAATTTATTAAATAATGGAGATGATAATAGTGAAAGAGAATATATCTATAGAACAAATTAATAATTATAGTAAAATCTATAACTCTGATAAGAATAATAAAATAATAGAAAATGCAATAACTAAAAATGGGCTAGAAAATGCTTGTATAGATAGAGATATTATAATTGAAAATCAACCAATTTTTAATATAGAGTTACCTGAAAGTAAAAGATATGATCAAAAAGATAATCATAAGTGTTGGATTTATGCAGGAATAAATATGATAAAGCATAATATGGCAAAAAATTTGAATATAGATGTTAAAGAATTAGAATTATCAAATAGTTATATTGCATTTTTTGATAAATTAGAAAAATCTAATACAACATATGAAAATATTATTAATTTAGAAAATTTTGATTATGATTATATAAACAATCAAGCTATTTTAACTTATTGTGTAACAGAAGAGGGTCGTTGGCAATGGTTTAAATCACTTATTAATAAATATGGAATTGTACCATATAAAATTATGCCTGATGCTGTGGAATCACTAAATTATGAGAAAATAGATAAATTATATGCTGAAAAGGTAAAAAAAGATGTGATGTACTTGCTAGAAGAAAAAAGAAACAACAATAATTTAGAAAAATTAAGAAATATGAAAGAAGAGTTTTTAGAAGAAAATTATATTTTTTTATCTAAAATATTAGGAGAACCAAAATTAAAGTTTGATTATGAATATAAAGATAAAAATGATAATTATTTAAAAATTGATCATATATCGTCAATAGATTTTAAAAACAAATTCTTAGATATTAATTTAAATGATTTTATATCTATAGCAAATATACCAATGTACAATAAAGAGTATTATAAAGTATATAGAAAAAAATATTTAGGCAGTGTATATAAAGATAATTATGCTGAATTTTTAAACTTACCTATTAAAGAATTAAAAGAATTAGTTATATATCAGCTTAAAGATAATATTCCAGTATTTATGACAGTAAATCTAATGAAATTTAGAGATAAAAAGTCAGGAGTATTAGATAAGAGATTATATAACTATGAAAATACTCTAAAGTTAAAAACTCTTACAAAAGAAGAAGCATTGAATATTCATAATATGTATCCACATCATGCTATGGTGTTTACAGGTGTTAATCTAATAGATAATAATCCACAAAGATGGAAATTAGAAGATAGTTATGGAACAAGTGAAAGAGCAGAGGGATATTATATAATGAATGATAATTATTTTGAAGACTTTGTATTCTCAATAATAATAAATAAAAAATATTTATCTGAGAAACAATTAAAAGCACTAGAACAAGAAGTTGTTAAAATTGACGTTGAAGAACCATTTTAAATTTTTTAAAATACAAAGAAGTAATGTATAATAAAACCACTTTTGGATAAAAATAATTATAAAATTATTAAAAGGTGGTTTTATGTTTAAAAGAATAAATAAAAAGAAAATTTATATAGTTTTAGGTATTTTAGTTACTATAGGAATATGTATATTTGCATATTGTCATTTTACTAAAAATTATTCAGTAGAAGCTTTATCAAAGTATGGATCTAGAGGAAGTGAAGTAACGCAAATACAAACAAAACTTAAAAGATGGGGATATTATAACGGAAATGTCGATGGAATATATGGAAGTCAAACTGTAGAAGCAGTTAAAAAGTTTCAAAGAAAAAATGGACTTACAGTTGATGGAATTGCAGGGAAAAATACTTTAGCTGCAATGGGTATATATAATTCATCTAACACATCATCATCTGGTTCAACATCAAGTAATTCCTCAAATGTTAATTTAATTGCAAGGGCAATTTATGGAGAAGCAAGAGGAGAACCATACACAGGAAAAGTTGCTATTGGTGCTGTTATATTAAATAGAGTAAAACATAGCTCTTTTCCAAATTCAATATCAGGAGTAATATATCAAAGAGGTGCATTTGATGCTGTTTCAGATGGACAAATAAATCTTACTCCAGATAGCTCTGCAATAAAAGCAGCGCAAGATGCAATAAATGGATGGGATCCATCTTATGGAGCAATATATTATTTTAACCCTGCAACTGCAACAAACAAATGGATATGGTCAAGACCTCTTACAGTTGTAATTGGAAAGCATAGATTTTGTAAATAACGTAACTAAAAAATAGTTACGTTTTTTGTTTTATTTGACAAATAACTTACATATTGTTAATATATAAATGTGAAAATATATTTGGAGGAAAAGTATGATTATATATCCAAACACATACTTAAAAAATGTTAGAGAAATAACAATAGAATTATTAAATAAAAACAATATAAAAGCTTTAATTTTAGACGTTGATAATACTTTAATAGATTACTATAAAAATTTACCTAAAGAAAATATTAAATGGGTAAATGATTTAAAAAGACATGGTATAAAACTATACATATTATCTAACTCTAATAAAAAAGAAAAAATAAAAAATATTGCTAATAAATTAGAAATACCATATAAATATTTTGCAAAAAAACCATTTAAAAGCGGATTTAAAAATATTCAAAAAGAATTAGGTATTAATCCTCAGAATATAGGAGTAGTAGGAGATCAAATATTTACAGACGTAGTAGGTGGAAATAGGTGTAAAATGTATACGATATTAGTAGATCCAGTTTTAGAAATAGATTTTTGGTTTACTGCTTGGAAAAGACCAATTGAAAATAGAATAAAAAATAAAATAAGAAATATAAACAAAGGAGAAAATTGAAATGTATTTTAACGATGTACATATATTAGTATATTTAGCTATAGCAGTACTTGGATTATTTATAGGACAATTTGTAGATTGGGTAAATAAAAGGCTACCAGAATATAAAAAAATATTTTCAAGAGAAATATTTACACAATATAAAAGAAGGTTTAGACCAAATTATATATTAATGATAACAAATTCTGTTCTTTATATTGCAATATTATATAAATTTGGTATAAATGAAGGTATAATTGCAAATTTAGATTTAATTAAATTTTTAGTATTAACTCCAATGCTTTTATCAGTATTTGTAATTGATTATAAACTTCAAATAATACCAAATAGATTGAATTTAACTATGTTAGAAATAGGGCTAGTATTTAGTTTCATATATGGAATATCAAACATTGCAATATCTATAGATATGTTGCTTGGGATGTTTGCTGGAGCAGGAATATTTCTACTTATCACGTTACTTGGGGGACTAGCATATGGTAAAGAAGCAATGGGATTTGGTGATGTAAAATTAATGGGATGTTTAGGATTATTTTTTGGATTTTCAAACATAATAGTAATATCATTAATGTCATTTCTAATTGGAGCAATTTTAAGTATATTCTTGTTGTTAACAAAAATTAAAAAAGCTGATGAATACATACCATTTGGACCTTTTATAGTAATTGCTACATTTATAAGTATTTTTATACCATTTAATACAATATTATGGGTTCTTATGAAAATATTTACTTTGGGATTATACAAAGGATAGAAGGAGAGTAAAATATGAATGAAAAAATACAATGGCTTAGAAATACAATGTCAAGCTTAGACCTCCAAGGTATTATAATATCTAATCCAATAAATATTAAATATTTAACTAATATAGATGCAGAAGGAACACTATTAATTACAAGAAAAGAAAACATTTATATTACAGATGGAAGATATATAGAAGATGCTCAAAGCATTTTAACAATTGATGATGAAATTATTGTATATAATATAACAGATATTTCAAAGGATGACTATGAAAATTTCTTTATGTTTTGCGAAAATGTAGGATTTGAAGAACAATATGTAACATATGCAAAATTTAAAGAATATATGCATAAATTTAAAATTAATAATCTGGTTGAAACTGAAAATATAATAGAAAAACAAAGAATGGTAAAAGATGACGATGAAATAAAAAATATAACTACTGCATGTGAGATAACTGATAAATGTTTTTCATATATGTTAGAATATATAAAACCTGGTATGACAGAAAAGCAAATTGCTAAAGAAATAGAAGAGTTTTTTAGTAAAAATGCACATGGTTTGGCTTTTGATACAATTGTTGCATCTGGTGAAAATAGTTCAAAACCTCATGCAGTACCAAGTAATAGAATTATACAAAATCAAGATATAATAACAATAGATATGGGATGTAAATATAATGGATATTGTTCTGATATGACAAGGACTATTTTTATAGGAAGTGTTCCTGAGTATGTAAAACCAGTTTATAACTTGATTTTAAAAAATCAAGTTCAAACATTAAATCAAATGAAAGACGGAGAAAGTATAAAACTATTAACTAAAATGGTTGAAAATGATTTTAAATTGCATAATTTTGATTTAATTCATAGTTTAGGACATGGATTAGGATTAGAAATACATGAAAAACCATATATTAATTATAAAAATGAGAACCAATTAAAAGAAAATATGGTAGTAACAGATGAACCAGGAATATATATACCTGGAAAATTTGGAGTAAGGATTGAAGATACAGTTTTAATTACAAAATTTGGTTGTATAAATTTAACAAAATCTGAGAAAAATTATATTATAATATAGTGTAAGTATTGATTTTAGAAGAAATATGATGTAAAATAAACAAAGTTATAAAAAATATAAAATTTGAAAGGGGAAATAAATATGGCAGCAGTATATTCAGCAGGAGATTTTAGAAATGGAACAACATTCGAAATGGAAGGAAATGTATATAGAGTAGTTG
>CAZSMG010000028.1:0-15452 GCA_964608075.1 uncultured Clostridium sp.
TAGTGAATAGCGTGTTTGCAAAGGTATATAAAATATTTTACAAATATTTATAAAACAGCCTTGACTTTTACAAACAAAGCATTTATAATAGCTGACCAAGGGGTGGGTATTATGGAAAACAAACAAAAAGTATATGGTTATATAAGAGTTAGTAGTAAAGACCAAAACGAAAGTAGACAATTACAATCAATGTTAGATTTTGGAATTCCAAAAGAAAGAATATTTTTAGATAAGCAGAGTGGAAAAGATTTTAATAGAGTAGAATATCAAACACTAAAAAGAATGTTAAAAGATAGCCCAAATAGTCTATTGGTTATACATTCTATTGATAGATTAGGAAGAAATTATATAGAAATAAAAAAAGAATGGCAAGAATTAACAACAGAATGCAAGGCAGATATTAAAGTGTTAGATATGGAATTACTTGATACTAGATTACACAAAGATTTATTAGGAACATTTGTAGCAGATTTGGTATTGCAAATTTTATCTTATAATGCAGAAAATGAAAGAAATAATATAAAGAAAAGGCAAGCCGAAGGAATTGCCATAGCGAAAGCACAAAATAAGCATTTAGGTAGACCAAAAGCAGAAATAACAGAAGCATTTATGACAGAATATAGCAAATGGAAAAATGGTGAGCAAACAGCCACCCAAGCAATGGCAAATGCAAATATGAAAAGAAATACATTTTATAAATTAGCAAAACAAGTTGAATCAAAAGAATAATTAAATATTGGTACATAATCAAAGGTGGAATTTCCCACCTTTTTATGTTTGGCAAAAATATTTAAAAAATTTTAAGAATGTTATTGACAAATCAAATAAGTTAAGTATATAATACATTTAAGTTTAAAATACACTTAAGTTGAAGGAGCGGATTATGGATTATAGTAAAATAAATAAATTAGGTGCAGTAATGAAAGGGTTACAAGTTGATAAAAAAGTGAATTTTTCAGTATTTAAAGCACAAGAAAAAGCAGATATAATTGAAAACAATGGAAAAGTAGGATTTCTAGGACATAAAATAATTAAAGCATTAGCAGTAGAAAAAGATATAAAGAAACTAGAACATATAATGTGTATTAAACAAGATTTAAGCAAGAAATATAAGGATTATAGCATACAAAATGGTGACATAGTGATACCAGTATTCCCAGGTAAAGACCAGTTGGACATAATTTTTATGGAAGATATACAAGCAGAAGATTGTGTATACAATGATAGCAATTTAATAATAAGAGTAACAAGCGATAAAATTATACCAAAATACTTATACACAATATTAAATTCAAGTAGCATTAGGAATAGGATTTTAAAACTATGCACAAAAAATACAAGGCAAGCAAGAATTACAGTAGCAATGTTAGAGCAATTATCTATTCCAGTGGTAAGTTTAGAAGAGCAAGAAGAAATTATCAATAGATATACCAATGCAGTAGAACAATTAAATCAAGTACAAAATAGCATTGAAGAAATGGTGAGAGGAGGTAATGCCCTATGAAAGTAAAAAAATGAAAACCAGTTGTTGGAGCAACTGATTTTCATATCAAAATTTAATATAATCAAGTCTAAACACTTAATTATACGACCAATATAATTATAATTGTTTTGGACTTTATTGTCAAGTAGGATTTTCTTACTTGGGAAGAAGTCTTTTTTTGTGCATTGAAGCATATTGAGAGACTTACAACATAAGATTTAATGAGGTGTTAGCAAGTGAAAGTTAATAATGTTGTAATAGGTAAAGATAGAGTAACCCAAGTATTTCTTGGAGCAGAAGAAGCAGAAGCAAAAGATATAAAAGAAGAAATAAAAGGGTTAAGAAATGGAAAAAATAGAGTGGTAGTTTTTGTCGGAGGACAAAATGAAATAATGAAATCACTAAAGGCAATGTTACAGTTAGTAGCAGTTAATAGTTAGTAACAAGTTAGTGCATATAGAAGCATATATGCACTAACACATAAAATAAAGTAAAGAGGTAGGAAGATATGGAAAAACAAAGATTTTATAGTAGATTTAGTAATAAAAGCCATTGTAAAGGTGGTGATAGTAAATGAAAAAGGTTTATAATTATTCAAGAATAAGTAAAGATGAAGACAAAAAGAATTATGGAAGCATAAAAACACAAAATGATATTGCCAAAGAGTATGCAGAAGAGCAAGGGTGGGAAATTGAAAGAACATTTGAAGACGATAATGTATCAGGTTATATTCCAATAGAAGATAGACCAGCATTTAATGAATTATATAATTTAGTAAATGAAAGTAAAGAAAAACCAATTGTACTAATGAAAGATTTATCAAGACTTTCAAGGAATAATGGAATTGCACAAATGATTATAAATAAATGGAAAACGGAAGAAGTAGAATTGATACTAATTAAACAAAGAGGATGTACATTTAATTTATTAACAGACGATGACGATATAGTAGGTATTGAAACTTGGTATAATGAAAGGTATGTAAAAGAAACATCAAGAAAAGTAAGAGATTCATTAGGTAATAAAATGAAGCAAGGAACAGTAATACAAGGACCAAGATATGGTTATATAAAAGGAAAAGGTGGAACACTTACAGTAAATGAAGAAGTCAGAGAAGCGGTACAAACAATATTTGATTTATATGAACAAGGTTATGGAATGACAGCAATAGCAACAAAACTTAATAAAGAATATGATTTTAAAAACCCATCTATTGTGGAAGCAGAAAGATTTAAAGAAACAAGAGGAAGAAACATAGAAAGAAATGTTAGAGAATATTGGGAAACTGATATGATTAGTAAGATTTTAAGAGACAAAACATATATAGGAACATTGGTAACACATAAGAAAGAAGTACAAGGAATACACGGAAAAAAAGTTAAAATAATACCAGAAGAAAAACAACATAAATTTGAAAACCACCACGAAGCGATAATAACAGAGGAACAGTTTAATAGAGTACAAGATATATTGAAGCAAAGGAAAGAAAGTACAAGTCTTTATAAAAAGGGAAAGCATAATTATATATTTGGTGGATTTGTAAGGTGTGGAGATTGTGGAGCGTCAGCAACAGGGTATGTTAGATATGGGAAAAAATGTTATGAGTGTTTAAATTATAGTAAATACAGAAGATTAAGGTGTACTTATCATACAGTAGAAGAACAATACATACTAGAAAACTTTAAAATATTTTTAAAAACAGTAAGAGCAGAATATAAAGATTTTTTAAAAGGATTGAGTTTAGATAAAGTTAAAAAGAAATCACAAAACAATCAAGAAAAATTAAAGGTTAAACTTGACAGAATAAAACAAGAATATAGGCAAATGCAAACACAGAAAATAAAGGAAATGACCAAAGTAAAAACAGCAGAGGAAGAAGAAATTATAGAAGAAACATATTCTAAAATGTTAGCAGATAAATTAAAAGAAATAACAGATACAACACAAACATTGAAGCAGTTGGAAAATCAAACAGAAAAGCAAAAGGTTAAAACTATAAAACAAGCAATAGATTACTTTGACGAAATTATAAAAGCAGAAGAACCAGCAAAAGAAGTTTTAGCCCAAGTATTAGATAAAATTATTATATATGAGGGAAAGAATTTAGAATTTAAACTTAAAGTGAACCTTGATAAATTGATATAAGTAAGTTTAGGGAAAATAGCAATATTTTCCCTATATATAGGACAAGTCATACTGTTTTATTCAGCCCTTTGCATGTATAGATGCACTATAATATACTTTAACTGGTCCTTTTCCAAATCGTATAGTAGAAAGAGGTCTATTTAAATAGCTATAACCTATAGCTGTTGTTTGTAAAAATGGATAAATTCGATTAAGTGCTAAAATATTTTGTTCCATTATCGAATAAGAATAACTTACATCAGTTGGTACAACACTTCCAAAAGGAATAATTATTGCACTTCCAATTTGCAAATTATATGCATCAATATTTGGATTGGCAGCTAAAATAAAATTAACATTCGTATTAAAATATCTAGCAATAGAAAATAAGGTATCACCACGTTTTATTATATAATAGCTATAACCATTTATATATGGGAAAAGAGCATTTAAGGTATTTGCACCTACAATTCCATCTTGGATTAATCCAAAATCGTATTGAAATCTTTTGACAGCATTTTGGGTTTCTATACCAGATATTCCATCTATATTTCCAAAATAGTATCCTAGTTTTTTAAGTGTACTTTGAAGTAATTCTACATTTGGACCAGTAGAACCTAATTTTAATAATTCCATAAGTTTATCCTTTCTAAAACATTAATATATTATATGAGGATAAATAAAAAATGGGAAAACAAAAATCATATATTTTTATAAACTATTGAACAACACATAAAATATTGATAAAATAATTGTGATTTATTAAACTAAAATAATTAAGAGGTATAATATGAAAAACAAAATAGATAAAAAAAGAATTGAAAATGCAGTAAAAGAAATATTAATTGCAATAGGTGAAGATCCAAAAAGAGAAGGTTTGATAGAAACACCTTCAAGAGTTGCAAATATGTATGAAGAAATGTTTGAAGGAATAAGATATTCAAATGAAGAAATTGCTGAAATGTTTAATAAATGTTTTAAACATAAAGAAAAAGACATAGTATTAGTAAAAGATATACCAGCATTTAGTTATTGTGAACATCATATGGCTCTAATGTATGATATGAATATTTCAGTTGCATACATACCTAATGGAAAAGTAATAGGACTTTCTAAAATTGCAAGAATAGCTCAGATGGTTACAAAAAGATTGCAACTGCAGGAAAAAATAGGTTCAGATATTGCTCAGATTATGCAACTTGCATGTGATACTAAAGATGTTGCTGTTTTTATAGAAGGAAAGCATTCTTGCATGACTGCAAGAGGAATAAAAAAACCAGAATCTAAAACAAATACATTTACATTAAGAGGAAAGTTTAAAGAAAATAAAAATATTAGAGATGAATTATTTACAATGTTGAATCGATAAGGGTAAGTTTAAATGGAAGAAAAATTAAATAGATTATATACTGATTGCATAAATGAATTAAAATCAATAAATTTAAATATAGATGACAAAGAAAAAATAGGAGATATAGATATAAAAATATCTACAAGAAGCTCAAAAAGATATGGTTGCTGCAAACAAGAAAATCCTGATAAAAACTATTACCATGTCATAAAAAGAGGATATAGAAAAATTATAAAGTATGATAAATTTAAAAAACACCATATTGAAATTAGTAAATGGGTAATGGATTTAAATGATGATATTGTTAAAAATACTATTATGCATGAAATAATTCATTGTTTTCCTAATTGTACAGATCATGGTGCAGATTTTAAAAAATATGCAAACTACATAAATAAAAATTTAGGATACGATATAACAAGAGTTGGTAACAAAGAGGAAGATTATAAAAAAAGTAATTTAGAATACAAAGAGGAACAAAAAACATATAAATATAAAATTATTTGCAGGAATTGTGGACAAACAATTTACAGACAAAGACTTCAAAAAAACTTAATAAGAAAATACAGATGTGGTAAATGTGGAGGAAAATTAATTCTTAGTAATTATTAATACTTATAAGATAAAAATTAAACGAATGTTAGAATTATAGTAGAGATAATTAAGAAATGAAATATAAACTAATAGTGATGGATATGTAAATTTTAAAATTACAAATAAAAATTTTATTAGATAAACAAAATTCATAAAAGTACTACACAAATCAAGAAAAATATGATAAAATTATTCGAGTTATAAATAAAGGAGGAGATTCGTCATGTCAGGACATAGCAAATGGCATAATATTCAAGCTAAAAAAGGGAAAGCAGACGCAGCAAGAGGAAAAGTATTTACCAAATTAGGTAGAGAATTATTAATAGCAGTAAAAGAAGGTGGACCAGATCCTGCAGGAAACTCAAAATTAAAAAGTGTTATTGCAAAATGTAAAGCAGCAAATATGCCTAATGATACAATAAATAATGCGATAAAAAAAGCATCCACAAGTAATGAAAATTATGAAGAAATAACATATGAAGGATATGGACCAAATGGAGTTGCAGTAATTGTTGAAACTTCAACAGATAATAAAAATAGAACTGCAGCAGATGTAAGACATGTTTTTGATAAATCAGGAGGAAATTTAGGAACAACAGGTTGTGTATCATATATGTTTAATAAAAAAGGTGTTATTATAATAGAAAAAGCATCAACAAATATGGATGAAGAAGAATTAATGATGCTTGCGCTAGATGCAGGAGCAGAAGATTTTGAAGCCCAAGAAGAAATATACGAAATAACTACAGAGCCAAGCGATTTTACTTCTGTTGTAGAAAAATTAGAAGAAGTAGGACTTTCATTTTTAGAAGCTGGAGTTCAAATGGTACCAACAACAACTATTAATTTAGATGAATCAGGTTCTGAAAAGATGGAAAGACTAATTGAAAAACTAGAAGAATTAGATGATGTTTCTGAGATATACCATAACTGGGAGCAAGAATAAAATTTAAGTTCTAAATTAAAATAAAAAAGCATATAATATTATATGCTTTTTATTTTTGTGTTTGGAGGACAAGCTATGAAAGAAGTAAAAGAAGTTTTAGAATACTTACCTGAAAATATAAAAACAGAAATAAATAAACTACAAGCTAAATATGAAGATTTATATGACAAAATAGAAGAAATCAGAATAAGAAATAATAAACCAATAATAATTAAATTAGAAAATGAAAATAAAATATTAAAATATATAGTATCAGAAAAAGAAATACAAGAAATCTTTGAAAAGATATGTGAAAATTCTGTTTATTCATATAGAAAACAAATATGTGAAGGATATATAACTATAAAAGGTGGACACAGAATTGGCCTAACAGGAAATGCAGTAATGGAAGATCAAAAAATTGTAAATATAAATTATATATCTAGTCTAAATTTTAGAATAGCAAGAGAAAAGTTAAATTGTAGTAATAAGCTATTAAAATTTGTTATAAATCAAGATACAAATGGTATTTATAATACTTTAATAATATCACCTCCTGGATGTGGAAAAACAACAATACTTCGAGATTTAATAAGGAAAATAAGCAATGGTATAAAAGAAGTAAATTTTAAACGGAAAAACTATAGGATTAGTTGATGAAAGAGGAGAAATAGCAGCTATGTATAAAGGAATTCCTCAAAACGATATAGGTATAAAAACTGATATTATTGATAATGTATCGAAATCTAAAGGAATGAAAATGCTAATAAGATCAATGGCACCTGAAATTATTGCGTGTGATGAGATAGGAAGTAAAGAAGATATTGAAGCTATAAATTATGCTATATGTTGTGGTATAAAAGGTATATTTACAGCACATGGAGGAAATATTGAGGAGATAAATTTAAATCCTGCTATTTCTGAATTAATAAGAAAAAATATTTTTGAGAGATTAATTTTTTTAGATACTAAAATTAAAGGAAATATAGATAAAGTATATAGTCTAGATAAAGATACAAAAGAGTATGTACAAATAATTAAAGAATAAAGTATAGTGTATTATTTTTATGTAGTATGTTTCATTATGGAATATGCTATTTTTTATGATATAGGTTGCTATTATATAAATATAGTAAACTAATATATAATAGTTGACAAAATTACGTTAAATTATGTATAATGTAGTAGGAAATTTAGCTATTTAGGGGGGAAGAAAAATGGACTCTAAATTTAAAGAATATCTAAGTCAATCAGATATGCCAAAATCAAGAAATGCAAACTTAATTATCATTTCTGGAATGTCTGGTGCTGGAAAAAATGTAATAGCAGATATATTAGAAGAAAAATATAATTGTGCTTTTATTAATAAGTATGTAACAAGACCTTTTCGTAAAATAGAAATTGAATCAGCAGAAAAAGGAAAGAATATAGGAATAAAATCTGTTTGTGGTAGATATAATGACGGAGAAAAAAGCAAAGAAGAACAAATAAGTTTAGAACCAAAAAGAAAAAAAGCATTTGTGAATTTAAGACTTCCTTTAACATATATTAATTATGGAAACTATTATGGATTTTTCATGAGTGAAATTGATAACTATTTAGAACATGGAAGAAATGCTGTTATTATTGTTAATGATCCAGGAGTAATAATGGATTTAAAAAATATTTATAAAGGACAATGTATATCTTGTTATGTACATAGAACTATTCCTAGAAATAAGGAAATATTTATGGAAGTTGCAAAACAAAGAGGAGATACACAAGAGAGTGCAGAAATTAGATATAGAAAGGCATTAAAAGATTGGGATATATACACAAATAATACAGAATTATATGATTATACTATTTTAAATACAGATAATGGAATTCAGCGACTTTCAAAAATGATAGAAGATTTAAATACGAAAGATTTTAGCCATAAGCAAACTGAAATGCAGGAAAAACAAGAAAAACCTAAAATATATGTTTTTAGTGGCAATCCAGGTTCTGGAAAAGATGAAGCATTAGAGATTATACGAATACAAGGTATATTGCATTCTATTATTTTACCAAAACATACAACTAGACATCGTGAAAAAAATGATGGAGAGGAAATGATTTGCCCAGACGATGAAGAATTTAATATAGAATCTTGTGATTTACGATATAATAATTTTGGAGAAACTTATGGTATTAATACAGAAGAGATAGAAGAAAGATTGAAAGATGGAATTTCATCTAGCATTGTTGTTAGTAATAAAGATGCACTAGATGAATTAAAAAGAAAATTTCCAGAAGCAATAGTTAATGTTTATATTCAAGGTCTATCTAAAGAAGAATATATTATACAACAAAAGGAACATTTAGAAGAAGATTATGTGAAAAAACGTATTTGTGAATATGAAAAAGCAGACGAATTATATTATAATCATTGGTTAGACTTTAACCATGTTATTATTAATAATGGTGATTTATCAGATTTAAAAAGACAAATTGATTCCATTCAAAGATACTATGAAGGCGGAAGAGATTTATCAGGAAAAAAAGTTAGAGATTATATTGAAAAAGCAAATAGATATATTGAAAGATTTTCTAAAAGCGACGATTTAACATTAGAATAAAATTTTATGCGAAGGAGTAAAAAAGATTATGAGTAAAGAGTTAATTGATGTGTTAGATGAAAATGGAATAAAAACAGGAGAAATTTTATCAAGAGATGAAATTCATAAAAAAGGACTATGGCATAGATCAATTGTAGTAGCAATTATAAATGAAAAAAATGAAGTTTTGTTACAACAAAGAGCGGCAAATAAAGAAAAAAATGCAGGAATGTGGGATATTTCTGTTGCAGGTCATATTTCAGCTGGACAAGATTCACTTTCAGCAGCTGCAAGAGAAATAAATGAAGAAGTTAGTGTTAGCCTTGGATATAATGTAGATATAAAGTCTTTTAGATATATGTTTTCATATCGCACACATCAAAAATTTTCAGAAGACTTTATAGAAAATCAATTTTATGATTTTTTTATTTTAAGAAAAGAAGAACTTATTATAGAAGATATAGAAATGCAAGAAGCTGAAGTTCAAGATATTAAATTTGTAAGCATTAATGAATTGCTAAAAATGCAACAAGAAAAGAAAATTGTAGAAAGAAAGCCTGTATATGATGAGCTAATTAATTATTTGCATAAATATTAAAGTTATAGTTATCAACAATAATAAAGTGAACATAGCTTTTTATAAAACTTTAAAAATACAGCAGTATATATACATTTTTATAGGTTATTTTATAAAATATTATCTTTAGAAGAAGTCAGATAGCTGGCTTCTGTTTTTTATGTGTATAAAATAATACATAAAATACAATCAAGAAATTATAATGATGTAAAAATCTACTTTTTTAAATATTTTATAAAATGAATTTTTTAGTTCTAAACAAAAAAACATTGAATATAATATACATATAGAAAATAACAAAGACTTTTAATATATAAAAAAGGACAAGTGATAATTATGCTAATGATAAAATACTTTATTTTAATAATGATATTACTAGCTTCAATCGGAGTAGGACTTCTGATATCTAAAAAATATAAGGATAGAGTAATAGAACTTAAAGAGTTTAAAGTAGCTTTAAATACGATTGAAAATAAAATTAAATTTACATATGAGCCTCTTCAAGACATATTTGAACAAATGTCAGATAATTTAACATGTAATATCTATAAGATATTTAAAAATACAAGTAAAAATATGAAAAAAGATGGACTACAAACTGCCTGGGATAATTCTATAAAAAATATTAAATTAAATTTAAATAAAGAAGATATAAATATATTAACAAACTTTGGAAAGCAACTTGGAAAAACAGATATAGAAGGACAGATAAGTGAAATAAAGCTTACAAGTTCTTTCATAGATATGCAAATAGAAAAAGCAGAAAAGGATAAAGAAAAAAATGAAAAATTGTATAAAACACTAGGTACAGTTATTGGACTTGCTATAGTAATAATATTAGTTTAAATCAGGAGGGTAACATGGATATAGATTTATTATTTAAAATTGCTGCAATTGGAATACTTGTTGCTGTACTCCATCAAGTATTAGTTCGAGCAGGAAGAGAAGATCAGGCAATGATGACAACTCTTGCTGGAATCGTAATTGTACTTACAATGGTTATAAAAGAAATAAGTACATTATTTAATACTGTTAGAACTATATTTAATTTATAAAGGGGTAAAAATGGATATTATAAAAATAATAGGAATTGGATTGATTTCGCTTATTTTAATAATAATTATAAAACAATATAGACCTGAGTTTGCAATATATATATCATTATTTGCAGGAATACTTATACTTACACTAATTATTGATAAACTTTCAGATGTAATTGGACTTTTACAATCTATTTCAAACAAAGTATCTATTAATAATAATTTTTTATCAATATTACTTAAGATAACAGGAATAGCATTTTTAACAGAATTTGCTGTAAGTGTATGTAATGATTCAGGTGAAAGCGCAATTGCAAGTAAAATAGAAATTGGAAGTAAAATAGTTATTATATCAATGTCTATACCAATAATTTCAAATTTATTAGAAATTATTATTAATATACTACCTTAAAAAAAGGAGTACAAATGAAAAAAACAATATGTTTTGTTTTAGTTTTTATTTTCATCATATTTAGTAATCAATACGTTAAAGCAGATGAAATGATGGATGAACAAAAAGAAATATTTAAAATATCAGATTTTATAAAAGAGAGTAAAAATTACGCAGGAGATTTTTTCGATGATATTGATATTTCTGATATGTTAAATAATGCAATACAAGGAAATATAGATAATAATACAATTTTTAAGAAGGCACTTAGTTTGCTTGGTTTAGAAGTAAAATCAAGTATAAGAACATTAATTAGTATTTTAGTAATTGTTGTAATACATAGTGTATTAAAGTCTATAAGTGATAGTTTAGAAAATGGACATATATCTGAAATAATATATTATGTGCAATATATTTTAATTGTAACAATTATAATGTCTAATTTTGGAGATATAATTTCAGTTGTTAAAGATACTTCACAAAACCTAGTAGGGTTTATGAATATGCTTGTACCAATAATGATTAGTTTAATGGTCTATACAGGAAGTGTAGTCACAAGCGGAGTCATAGAGCCTATAATATTATTTATAATAAATTTTATAGGAAATATTATACAAAGTATATTAATTCCTTTAGTACTTATTATAACAGTATTAGCCATAGTATCTAAAGTTTCAAATAAAATACAAATTGATAAGTTATCAGGATTTTTAAAATCAGGTGTTGTTTGGTTTTTAGGAATCATTCTAACATTATTTGTAGGAATTGTTTCATTAGAAGGAACATTAAGTAGCAGTATAGATGGTATAACTGCAAAAACTACTAAGGCTGCAGTATCTACAATAATACCAGTTGTAGGTAAAGTTTTAGGAGATGCCGTAGATAGTGTTTTAGGATGTGGAGTAATACTTAAAAATGCTGTAGGAGTAGTAGGAGTACTTATAATAATACGGAATATGTATAATGCCTATTTTAAAATTAGGGGTTATAACAGCTTTGTATAATTTAGCATCTGGGATAATAGAACCAATAGCAGATGAAAGAATAGTAAAACTTTTATCAGAAATGGGAGGCATATTTAAAATACTTCTTGCAATATTATGTTCAATATCAGTTATGCTAATTATAGGTGTAACACTTGCTATAAAAATATCTAATAGTGGAATGATGTATAGATAAAAAGAGGAAAAATATGATTGATTTTTTAAGCTTATGGGCACAGCAGGTTATAGTTGCTGTAATTATTGCAACCATAATAGAAATGATTTTGCCTGATAATAAAAGTAAAAAGTATATAAAAATGATAATTGGTATGTATATATTATTTAGTATAATTTCTCCATTTTTAAATAATACAAATTTCTTAAATTTTGAAGAATTTGATTTAACACAATATGCATCAAGTAGTACTTCAAGTACTAAAGTAAACCAAGAATCAATGGATAAAAGATTACTTAAATTATATATAGATGAATTAGAAAAAGATATAAAAAACAAAGTTAAAGAGGAAGGATATATTGCAAATAGTTGCAATATTGATGCTGTTTTAGATGATAAAGCTCAAAATAAAGGAATAAATAAAATTGAACTTAGAGTATCTAAGCTTGAAAATACAGGTAGTGAAGAAAATAATAGTAGTATTAATAAAGTAGAAAAAGTAAAAATAAATATAGGCTTAGATAATATTTTAAATAACAATAAAAAAGAAGGCAAAGAAAATAAAAGTGAAGTTTCAAAAATAGAGTTAGCTACTTTAAGAAAAACATTAAGTGATTATTATAGTGTGGACATTAAAAATATAATTATTACAAAAGATTAAAGGAGGATATATGTTAGAAAAAATAAAATATATATTAAATAAAAATAAAGAAATAGGTAATAAGAAAAAAATAGAAAATTTAGTTGTGTTTATAATTATTTTAATAATAACTATTATAATAATAAATACTATATGGAAAGAAGATGATAATAAGCAAGAAAAAGTTCATCAAAATTCAACAAGTAAGCAATTGGCTGAGTCTGATAATTATACATATGCTGAAAATAATAGTTCTTTAGAAGAAAGATTAGAAAGTATTTTAAAAAGCATAGATGGAGTTGGTAATGTAAATGTTTTTATAAATTATTCTGAAACAAGTTCAGTAATTGCAATGTATAATGAAAATACAAAGCAAAGTTCTACAGAAGAGACAGATACATCTGGGGGAGTAAGAACTATACAAGAAACAGATACTCAAAAAGAAGTTGTTTATAATGAAGAAAATGGAGGTAAACAGCCAGTAACGCAAAAAATTATAAATCCTAAAATAGAAGGAGCTATTATTACTGCACAAGGTGCTTCAAATACAAATATTAAGACAAATATTATTTCTGCTGTTGAGGCTGTTACAGGTTTAGCTACACATAAGATACAAGTATTTGAGATGAAAAATTAAGGAGGTTTTATTTATGAAAATACTAAAAAACAATCAGATAATTATTTATGTAATAGCATTAATGCTAGTTACTGCAGGATATTTAAATTATACTGCACAGACAGATAAAACAATTGAAACTTCATCAGATGCAGGAGTAATTAATACTAATGAAATAGCAGATATAGGAGATGCGAAATTAGTAAATAGTGATGATGTAATTGAAAATAATCAAGTAAATGAAAATGAAATAAGCAAAGAAACGAGTAGTAATATTTCTGATGAATACTTTGCTAAATCAAAATTAGAAAGAGATACAATGTATTCACAAATGATTGCCTCATATCAAAGCATTTTAGATAATTCAAATTCTTCTGAGACGCAAAAACAGACAGCCTCTAAGGAAATATCGCAAATAAATAATACTAAAAATAAAATTATGATTTGTGAAAACTTAATTAATACAAAAGGATTTACAAATAGTGTTATATTTGTAAATGGAGATAGTATCAGTGTAATAATTGAGTCAAAAGAACTTGTTCAAGAGCAAATTGCTCAAGTTCAAAATATAATTTCTAGAGAATTAGGTGCAGAGATTAATAATATACATATTACTAATAAATAAAGAAAAGAGTTGTGCTTATATAGCACAACTCTTAGATTCTAATGGCTTTTGTGATTTTATTTCGTCATTACTTAAATTAAAATTTTCACATCTAAACACACAAAAAACATTGTGTGGTGATACATTAAATGTTTCAAATCCATATGTAATAAAATTGTATTTTTCAATGCGTTTTGAAAACTTTAAAGTATTAAGATAAAGCTTTTCTTCTGAGTTATAAAATTCATATGCAACTTCTTTAACTTTTATACAATTGAAAAATGACGATAAATTACAATGAGCACATAAATGACTACGATCCTGGGTACTTTTTGAACACAATAATTTTGTTTTCTTTGTGATTTTTGCATAATATAGAGTATCCTCCATTTTTAATACAAAACCAGGCTCTTTGCTTTGTCTTTTTTTTAAAAGATCTTCTTCAGATATTTCAGACAAAGGAAAGATTTTTTCTTCCACCACATTACCATTAGGGTCTATCCGCCTTTTTATCAAAGAAGTAACGCTATTTAACGAATATGTAGTTTGCGTTTCTTTTTTATAAGTACTGGTTGCAGATATTAATACTTCGCTTTTCATATAGATACCTCCTTTGAATAATATAGATATAAATTACTATCTACAATTTGCAAAAAGAATAATACAATTATAACATTTTATGTAAATGTTGTCAAACAAGATAAAATTATAAATCATAAAAAAAGTGTTGTAAAATTTTTCATTATTGGTATAATAATGACAGAATAAAAAAGAAATTTAGGAGGAAAAAATGTTAAAAAAAGTTGGAATATTAGCAAATGGTGGAGATGTTTCTGGATTTAATGCAGTAATAAGAGCAATAGTTAAAACTGCAGAAAATAGCGGTGTAGAATGCTATGGTATTATTGATGGATATAATGGACTAATTAAAAAAGAATTTGAAAAATTAAGTACAGCACAAGACGGAGAAGCAATTGGGATTTTACCAAAGGGAGGTTCTATTATAGGATCTTCTACAAATTCAAATTTGTTTAATTATAAAATACTAAAAGAAGATGGGCAAGTTGAATATAAAGATATGTCAGACGAGGCAATTCAAAACATAAAAGACTTTGGATTCGATTGTATATTTACACTTGGAGGAGATGGAACACAAAAATCTGCAAGAGATTTTGCTACAAAAGGTGTTAATATTATTGGAGTTCCAAAGACAATAGATAACGATGTTGCATGTACAGAAATAACATTTGGATATAATACAGCAGTTTCAGTTGCAATGGAAGCATTAGATAGACTTCATACGACTGGAGAAACACATCATAGAATTATGGTATTAGAAGTAATGGGAAGATATGCAGGATGGATTGCAC
>CAZSMG010000029.1:0-15220 GCA_964608075.1 uncultured Clostridium sp.
TCTTTTAATATTTCTCTTAACTGGCTTTCTGCTGTTTCCCACATTTCGTCATTATCTATATATTTTTCTTTATTATTTTTATCTCTTAAAGATAATCTATACTGGAATGCTGATTCTGGAAATCCAAAATCTTTTTGATATACCTCTACTATTAATTTTAAAACATTACCAACTTCTTCTTTTATTTGATCAGGTCTTACAAAAAGATGTGCATCATTTTGACACATTTGACGAACTCTTTCTAATCCACATACACTTCCACTATCTTCATATCTAAAATCATGTGCAAGTTCTCCAATTCTAATTGGTAAATCTCTATATGAATGCATTTTATTTTTATATATTAGCATATGATGAGGACAATTCATTGCTCTTAAAACCATTTCTTCATTTTCCATTTTCATAGATGGAAACATATCTTCTTTATAATGATCCCAATGTCCACTTGTTTTATATAATTCTACATTTGCAAGTGATGGTGTGTATACATGATTATATCCTAACATAAGTTCTTTATCTTGAATATATCTTTCAAGTATTCTTCTTATTGTTGCCCCATTAGGTAAGTACATTGGAAGTCCTGCTCCAACTAATGGATGTGTCATAAATAATTCTAAATCTTTTCCAATTTTTCTATGATCTCTTTGCTTTCTATCTTCTAGTATTTGTAAATATTCTTCAACTTGACTTGCTTTAGGAAATGATATTGCATATACTCTTTGAAGAGATTCTCTTTTTTCATCTCCTCTCCAGTATGCAGATGAAGAAGATAATATTTTAACTGCTTTTACTTTGCCTGTACTCATTAAATGAGGCCCTGCACAAAGGTCTATAAATTCTCCTTGTTTATAGAAAGATATTTCAGTATCTTGTGGCAAATCTTCTATTAATTCTACTTTATATTTTTCGTCTTTTTCTTGCATTAACTTAATTGCTTCATCTCTTGGTAATGTAAATTTTTCAATTGGTAAATCTTCTTTTATAATTTTTTTCATTTCAGATTCAATATTTTCTTTATCTTCATCGGAAAATGGTTTTTCTATATCAAAATCATAATAAAAACCTTCATCAATTGCAGGTCCAATTGCAAGTTTTACATTTGGAAATAATCTTTTTATAGCTTGTGCCATAATATGTGATGTTGTATGCCAATAAGCCTTTTTTCCATCTATATCACTATCAAAAGTTAATATTTCTAAGTTGCAATCCTCATTTAACTCAAATCTTAAATCTTCTACCTTTCCATTTACTTTTCCACAAGTTGCAACTCTTGCTAATCCTTCACTAATTTGTTTTGCAAAGTCTATTATTCTTATTCCTTTTTCTACTTCTTTAATAGATCCATCTTTTAACGTAATTTTAATCATTTAAACATCTTCCTTTCTTTTTTTATCATTAGAAATATAAAAAAACACTCCTAATGAATATTTTATTCATAGGAGTGCTATTTGCACGGTTCCATCCTAATTTTTACTTAATTAATAATTATAACGTAATTAACGTCTAGCTTTTACTAGAAACTTTAAAAGGGGTAGTTTTTCAAATATGTTTTCTAAAATTAGCTTTCAGCTATTGCTAATTTTCTCTGTTAGTAACCTTTATTTTACTTTGTCCCTTAATTGTCTTATTATTAAACTATATTTATTATACTATATAAAATTTAGTTTTTCAATACTTTTATTTCTATTAATTCTGTTTTATAATATTTTATATATAATTATCTTTCTAAATCTTCTCTTTCTTTTTCCATAAAATAAATTCACCTCTATTTTTATCTTGATTTTATATTTACTAATAAAATGATAATTTACTATTATTTAATAACATCTATTGCATCTGACGCTATTTTGTCTTTATCAAATTTATTTATTAAAAATACTAATAATGCTGTTATTATAAATGTCACAACATAAATTAATATGGTCATTTTTATATTACCATCCATTATTTTAGATCCTGCCATAGTTGATGATATAACTGATGGAAATCTTGCAAAAGTTGATATTAATATAAATCTTAAAGGTTTTATAGGAAGAAGTCCACCTATATATACTAATAAATCTTTTGGAGTTCCTGGAATTAGAAATAATATCATCATGATAAATTCAACTTTTTGCGGATTTTTAAATAATTTGCTATTTTCAATTTTATCAATTTTTTCCTTACTAAAGAAATTATATATATATTTCTTGCCATATTTTCTTACCAACCAAAGAATTAATGTTGTCGTAATTGCAACAGACCCAAATATAAATATTGCTCCACCAATTGCGCCATAACACATACCCGCTACAAATTCTAATGGTTCACCTGGAATTACAACTAATATTATTTGTGCTACTTGAAGTCCAAATATCATAAGCATTCCTACTATTCCAGCGTTTTGTATAGTATCTTTGAATTTTGCTTGTCCTTCTGTTGTAGTTAAATTTTTCATTATTGGCATTAAATATACTATTAATGCTACAATTATTGTAATAACTATTATTGAAAATATTATTTTTAATATTTTTGCTTTGTTCATACATTTACTCCTATATTATTTACTATTTTCTACATTTTTTATAAATATTAAATTCTCTAATACATTTATTATTCCATATATTAATATAATAACTCCTATTATATTTAATATAACACTTGAATTAACAAGTACATACACTCCAGAACAAATAGTTGCAATTGACAATATTACTGATAATAGCCATACTCTTGAAGTATATTCTTTCCAGACAATTGATGTTTGAAGATTTACAATTCCAGTATAAATCATCCATATTCCTATTATTATACCAAAAACTGATAATATTATTTTAGAAGAAAACATTATTACAATTCCTATAATAATCGCAGGAATTGATGAAGCAAGTAAAAAATTATCTGTTCTACCAGAGCTTATAAATTCTAGTACTCTCATAGTTCCAATAATTATAAAAATTCCTCCTAAAATAAATGACAGAATTGAAATAATTGCATTAGGATTATATATAAGTGCAATACCAAATAGTATAAAAATTAATGAAATTATAACATCCTGTTTTGCTGATTTTCTCAAAAACTTTTCTAACATAAAAATCCCTTCTTTTCTTTTACATCCCCTTAAGTTAAATATACATATAAATAAAAAAAATGTCAAATAAAAAAAAATAACACCTGCTTTTGATTTGCAGATGGTATCTATATTAATTATGCATTTTCAGTTTCTTTTTTTGCTACTACTTCTTTTCCATCATAATATCCACAATTTGAACAAACTCTATGTGGCATTACTGGTTCATGACAATGTGGGCAGCTAGCAAATTTTGGGTTTTCTAATTTCCATGTTGATCTTTTTTTGTGTGTTCTTGCTTTTGACCATCTTCTTTTTGGTTGTGCCATTATAATCCCTCCTTATTTTAAAGATATATCTATATATCTAATTCATATTTTTACAAAATTATTACTATACGATTATATAGTTAATTTTTATTTTTGTCAATAGTTATAAGTAACTTTTTCATATACATTGCATATAATAATAAAAAATTATTGGAGGATTAATATGTGTGGAATTGTTGGTTTTGTAAATTATAAAAAAGATATATCAAATTATAGAAACATTTTATCAGATATGAACTCTACTCTATCAAATAGAGGACCTGATGAACAAGGTTTTTACATTAAAGAAAATGTTGCACTTGCTCACAAAAGACTTATTGTTATAGATCCTGATGGTCGGAAAACAACCTATGATAGAAACATATTCTTTTGGCGAATATGTAATAGTGTATAATGGTCAAATATATAATACAAAAGAGCTTCGTAAAACTTTAGAAGAAAATGGTTTTACATTTAATGGGCATTGTGATACAGAAGTTTTGCTTAAAAGCTACATACACTATGGTAATGATGTCGCAAAACACCTAAATGGAATATTTGCATTTGCAGTTTGGAATAGTCATAAACAAGAATTATTCTTATGCAGAGATCATTTTGGAGTTAAACCTTTATATTATACTTTATTTAATAATACATTAATCTTTTCTTCTGAAATAAAAGCAATTTTTGAATATCCTGGTATAGAAAAGAAAATAGATAAACAAGGAATTTCAGAATTATTTGGAATTGGTCCTGCTCATACTCCAGGTTATAGTGTATTTAAAAATATATATGAAATAAAACCTGCACATTTTGCTATATATAATAAATCTGGACTTCACATACAAAGATATTGGAAACTAGAAACAAAAGAACATACAGATAATTTTGAGGAAACTTGCAAAAAAGTAAACTTTTTATTAGATGATGCAATACAAAGACAACTAGTTTCTGATGTACCTTTATGTGTAATGCTTTCTGGTGGATTAGATTCAAGTATTATAGTTGCATATGCAAGCAATTATTGTAAAAATAATGGTCTACCTCCACTAGACACTTATTCAGTAGATTACGTAGATAATGATAAAAATTTTGTTAAAAGTGATTTTCAACCTAACTCTGATAATTATTATATTAATATTATGAAAGATAAATTTCAAACAAATCATCATACAATTGTAATTGATACTCCAGAGCTTGCAAATAGCTTAGAAGACGCAATGATAGCTCGTGATTATCCTGGTATGGCAGATGTTGATTCTTCTTTCCTATTATTTTGTAAAAATATTAAAAAAGAAGCTACAGTTTGCTTATCTGGTGAATGTTCTGATGAAATATTTGCAGGATACCCTTGGTTTTTCCGTGAAGATGCTTTAAAAAGTAATACATTTCCTTGGTCTATAGCATTATCAGAACGTCAAGAAATATTAAATCCTAGTATTTCTTCTAAAGTAGATTTAAAAAGTTATATAGATTTTAGATATAATGAAAGCTTGTCTGAAATTGACTTTATTGATAGTGATTCAGAGGAAACTCATGAAAAAAGAAAAATAACTTACTTAACTATGAATTGGTTTATGCAAACATTGTTAGATAGATCTGATAGAACATCTATGTATAATGGTTTAGAGCTTAGAGTTCCATTTTGTGATTATAGGTTAGTTGAATACTTATGGAATATTCCTTGGGAAATGAAAGCATTAAATGGTCGTGAAAAAGGATTACTTCGTTATGTTGTAAGAGATTTACTTCCAAATGAAATTGTTGATAGAAAGAAGAGTCCTTATCCTAAAACTCATAATCCAACTTATCTTGCTAAAGTTAAAGAAATTTTAACAGATATTATGAACAAAAAAGATGCTCCTATTAATAATTTACTTAATAGAAAATATATATTAGATATTTTAGAAACTGACGGAAAGGCTTTTACTAGACCTTGGTTTGGTCAGTTAATGACCCGGTCCACAGCTTATGGCTTATCTTTGTCAGGTTAATATGTGGCTTGAGAGGTATCAGCCTAAGATTGAGTTATAAAACAAAAACTTGAGGTCGCAATTTGCGACTTCAAGTCTGAATTTTTACCAACCATATATAGAAAATTGTTCATTATTTAAATAATGTTCTATTCCTTTTTTTATATATGGAATTACATTAATTGGTAATTTATCTAATTTATAAAATTTTAATTCATCACACTTATCCTTTTCCATAATTTTAATCTTGCCTTCATATTTTTTGCAAGTAAGAAAATAATCTATACTTTCTCTATCAGGTGTTTTTCTATGCATAACATGAACAATTTCTAAATCTTCTTCCTTTATTTTTATTCCTGCTTCTTCTAGTGCTTCTCTTTGCATTGCTTTTATGACACTTTCATTTCCATCTATGTGACCTGCAACAATACTATAATTCCCATCTTCATATCCTGTATTATATCTTCTTTGTAATAATATTTTTCCATCTTCTATTAATATTAAATGTACTGCTGTTACTAATTTAAATCTTTCCATTTATTTCTCCTTGTATTTTTTATTTACTTCTTTTAGGTAATTTATTACTACTTGCCATTTTCTTATTTTCTGATTTTACTCTTCTTTCTAACTTTATCAAATCCTCTGCTGGTTTCAAATTTTCTGGCTTTATTCCTCTTTTATCTAACATATTTCTTACACTTAAATTATTATCTATATGTTCATATGTTATGCTATCTTCTCCATACATATCTTTTTCAGTTACATTATAATTTGTCATTTCAGTTGCTAAATTCTTTGCTGCTATTGTAAGTGTTGGTAAAAAATCTGCAAGTGGTCGATTTTCTTTTACACCATATTTCGCTTTCATTTGCATAGTATTTAATCCTCCAAATAAAGCTGAATCTCCTTTTGAACGAATTCTTGCAAACCCTAAATCATCTACTCCTCTTTCATATATATTTTTAGATAATTGTTTTTCTGACTCTTTTAGTTTTTCTCTTGCTTCTAATCGATTCATTAATTTTATTCTATCTTCTATTATTTCTTGTTTTCTAGTTTGTACTGCAAAATAAGTTTGAGCAAATGCTATCTCTTCTTTCTTTGAATCACCATTTTGAGCAATTAAATAACAAGCATATCTTGTTAACATATAATCTTGTACTTCTCTCTTTGCTCCTTTAGCTAGACTTATCATTTTCGTAATCTCACGAAAATGATTTTCCTTTGGTATTTCAGCATTTTCACATGATTGAATTGCCTTTTTTATTACCTCAATAAAATTTTCCCATCTTTTATAACTAAGTTCAGTTTGCAAATCTCTAGCATACCAAAATTCTATATTTTCTTTTTCTTCTGTATTAATAATAGAATCAAATTTTTCTTTTAATTCTATTAATTTTGTTTTTTCAAATTCCATGAATATCACTTCCATATAAATACTCATAATAGCGTATTAAGTTTATCTTTTAGTTCGTTTATTGTTATATTTATTTTACTAATTTATATGATACTATTGTGATATTATTTTAAAACATTTGTTCTTTAAAGTCAATACATTTTTAATAAGAATTTGCCATATATTTTATCACTTTTTTAAAAATAGGTAATTACACTTTTAAGAAATGCTTATTTCTCAGCACTTTCCACGCGTACCATTTACTGACACTCTACGACTCGGCCCTCAACTTATGGCTTATCTTTGCCAGGTTAATATGTGGCTTGAGAGGTATCAGCCTAAAATCGAATTATAAAAATAGTTTTGAGGTCGCAAATTGCGACCTCAAGTTCTTTAGCTAAAAAAAATTACTGCTAGAGCCCCTAATTCTAAGAATGCTGCTACAAATGGATGCGTTTCCTGCAATTGTCCTTCTTCTTTAGTTGCCAATTTGTATGCAATAACTGTAGCAGACATCATTCCCAAAATCTTCACAATACTTTCTACCATTTTAATCCTCCTTTTGTCGACTAGTTAAATGTTTTTTGATTAAAATATTTAGCTTTTGCTAATTAATATTATATTAACATATTTCACTAATTACTTCAACTAGTTTTTATTAATTTTTCTATATATTCCATATCCTCTATCTTACTAATTGCAAAGCATTTCTTTCCTAAATCTTTTAAAGATGCTCCACAATGGTATAATTCTTTGTTATCTATTATGATAAATCTATCGTGAAATTTATTTGTTGTTGTAATTTTTAATGTTGGATATTGTTTATTGAATTTATTAATATCTAGCTTGCTTATATTACTATTTTGTGATGTTAATATTATTACTTCTACGTCTTTATTTTTCTTTGATAACATTTTTAAAATACTATCATCTATGTAATTATCTATAATTAAAATTTTATTTTGAGCAGTTTTTATTATATCAATTATTAAGCTATAACTATCATAAATTTGTCCATTAAAAAATATTTTTTGGCTAAATCCTTTGTCTTTTTTATTTTGTAATTCATCAAATATTATATCAAATTTTTCATCGTGTTCTAGTAATTTGCTTTTCATAGTATTTATTTCTTGAAATACTTGTCCATTGTATAATAGAAAATTTCTCATTTCAATAAATGCTTTCATAATTTGAATACTAACATTAACTGCAATATCACTTTTTAATAATGCTGAAAGCATTGCTATTCCTTGTTCTGTAAATACATATGGCATATATCGTCTACCACCATAGTTTTGTTTTTCAAAACTTGAGGTGACAAATTGGCACCTCAAGTTTTGAAATTCCTTTTGTTCTAATTGAAAACAAAATTCTTCTGGAAATCTTTCAATATTTCTTTTTACTACACGATTTACATACTTTGTTTCACAATTATATAACTTTGCAACATCACTATCTAACATTACTTGTCTTCCTCTTATTGTATAAATTAGATTTTTTATATTATTTACTTCATATTCTACTAAAACTTCTTCATTTATTTGTGTACTATCAGTTTCTTTATTCATATTTAATTATCACATCCTATTATTAATTTAAAATTTTTAGATAAAATATTGTATTTTTATTTTCTCTCCTCTCTATTTAATATTTTTTATTTTTGGAATACTCTTTTATAGAATATAGAATCTCTTTTGAAACAATAAAATTAAAATTGATTTTAAAAATTATATTTGATTTTTATATATAAATATTTATATAACATATCTTATTTAAATTTACAATATCTTTTACATTTATTTATAATTAATATTTTTAAAAAATCTATTGCAAACATTTGTACTAAATGATATAATCTAATCATACTAAAAAAGGAGAAAAATTATGGAACATTGGTCAGTAGATGATTATAAGAATTTTACAAATAGAAATATAAGAAAAACTAAATATAGAGCAAATAAAGTCTCAATAGATGGTCATACGTTTGATAGTCAAAAAGAGGCTGATTACTATTGTGAATTAAAATTAAGATTACAAAGTAAAGAAATTAATGGCTTTTGTCTGCAACCTACTTTTATTTTAGCACCAAGTCTAAAATATAAAGCAGATTTTATTGTTTTTCATAAAGATAATTCCACAGAAGTAATTGATGTAAAAGGATTTAAAACAAAAGAATATATTGCTAAAAAGAAAGTGTTTGAAGACAAATTTAATTTAAAAATAACGGAAATAGAATAGTTTTATTTAAAATTTTGAGGTGCCATATTATGACACCTCATTTTTTACAAAAAGCCTAAATAATTATACTGCTACGGATTTCATCATCTAAATCTAAGATTTCACTAACAGAAGATAATGACCTTATCTTGTGAGATTCTAAAGCCATTTCAATATAAGCTGATATATCTGTGTATTTAATCTTCTTCTGTAGAAAAGCCTCTACTGCTACTTCATTTGCAGCATTTAAAACTACTTGTGCACTATGTCCTGCTTTAATTGCATCAAATGCAAATTTTAAGCAACGGAATTTATTTAAGTCAGGCTTTTCAAAATAAAGAGCCTTAATCTTAAATAAATCTAATTTTTCAATTTGATTCTGCAATCTGCATGGATAATTGAGTGCATAAGCAATAGGAATCTGCATATCTTTTGGACCTATGTTAGCCATAATTGTTCCATCTTTAAATTGAACCATTGAATGCACCAAGCTTTGTCTATGTACCACAACCTCAATGTTGTCAGGCAATACATTAAAAAGCCAACGTGCTTCAATTACTTCAAATCCTTTGTTCATCATAGTAGATGAATCAATTGTTACTTTCGGTCCCATGTTCCACGTTGGATGATTTAAGGCTTGTTCTACTGTTATATCATCAGTAATTTCCTTATCAAAAAATGGACCGCCAGATGCTGTTAATAAGATTTTGTCAATTGGATTACTATCTTCACCATTTAAGCATTGCATAATAGCACTATGCTCACTATCTACAGTTAGCAATTGCGTATTATTTTCCTCAGCTAATTTCATAATTAATTCTCCACCAGCCACTAACACCTCTTTGTTAGCAAGTGCTACTTTTGGAGTATGTTTAATCATAAAATAAGTTGGCTCTAATCCTGCAATTCCAACTAACGCAGAAACTGCAATATCAGCATCATCTAATTGAGATACCTGTCGTAATCCTTCTGCTCCATAATACACATCTAAATTTGAAAACATACCTTTAATAATATCGGCATTTTCTTTTGCTGTAATATAGACATGTTTTGGAGCAAACTTTTTAATTTGCTGTATTAATTTTTCTACATTCCGACCAGCAACCAAAGTAATTACTGAAAATAACTCAGGATTTTCTTCTATAATCCTAAGAGTAGTTGTTCCAATGGATCCTGTAGATCCAAAAATTGATACTTTTTGCATAATTCTCCTCCTTAATTAAAGACAAGTTTATATACTACACATATTAGTATTTTAACCAATATGCTATATATTTTAACATAATTCGTTGTCATTTTCAATATTTATGTGATTTTTCACATATCTAATCACATAATACATAACATAAAAAGGAATAATTGCTTGTGCTAATATTGCTATTGGTGTAAATAATTTTCCAGTAAAATTATATATAGGCTCAATAATAGTACCTGAGTAACTTTGAGATATAAACATTAAATTACTTCCAAAAATTAAATTTATAATATATGCAATTAAACTTATTATTATAATCAAAATAAAATAATATTTAAAATCTTTTAAATTTAATTCTATATAATTTGTAATATTAACTAAAATCCCTAAATATACCATAGTTCCATGTAATATAAAACTTTGTATACTTATAAAATGAAATATAGGATATGCCCACAATGATGTTACAGGTGAAAATAAAAAACCAAGTCCTGCTACAATTCCACCTGTAGCTAAAAATACATCTCCTACTTTTCTTAAAATTCCTTTACAAAATCCACTAAAAATGCCCGCATATAAAACCAAACTACAATAATATAGTGGTATATAAGTATTAAGATTTGAAGCATTTCCTACTAATAAATTAAATATAATTTTAATTGTTTCTAAAACCCATAACATTATAGTAGAAAATTTTATTATATTTTTAACTTGTACTTTTGAATATTTATAAGTAAAAAATAATAATATTCCAATTATAAATAAAGTAATAAATAATAATGTAAAATGGCATACATTATATAATCCACATGCCTCATATTTTCCTGGTGCTGAAAAAAACATTTAAATCACTCCACTATTATTATATTCATTTTTAAAAAAATATCCGTATTTTACGGATATTTTTAGCTCATTTTTTCTTTAATTTTAACTAAAGTATTTAATGCATCTATTGGCGTTAGTTCATTTAAATTAATTTTATCTATTTCATGTGCTATTTCTGCTATTTTATAGTTAAACATATCAAATTGACCATCTACTTGTTTTTTATCTTCTTTTTCTTGTTTTTTATTTGTCAATATATTCTTTCTTTCTAAGGAATTTAGAATTTCATTTGCCTTTTGAGTAACAGTCTTTGGAACTCCAGCTAAACGTGCAACATGTATTCCGTAACTTTCATCTGTTCCACCTCTTACAATTTTTCTTAAGAAAATTATATCTTCTCCTTTTTCTTTAACTGCTATATTATAATTTTTTACACCTTCTAGTTTTTCTTCAAGTTCTGTAAGTTCATGATAATGTGTTGCAAATAATGTTTTGGCACCACACTTTTCTTTATCAGCTATAAATTCTGCAACTGCCCAAGCAATTGAAAGTCCATCATATGTAGATGTTCCTCTACCTATTTCATCTAGTATAATTAAGCTATTTGGTGTAGCCTCTTTTAAAATTGTTGCAACTTCCATCATTTCTACCATAAATGTACTTTGCCCTAAACTTAAATCATCTGATGCTCCAACTCTTGTAAATATTTTGTCAACAACTCCAATATCCGCTTCTTGAGCAGGAACAAAACTTCCTACTTGTGCCATTAATGTAATTAATGCAACTTGCCTCATATATGTAGATTTACCTGCCATATTAGGTCCTGTAATTATTGAAAGTCTATTTTCATCTTTATCTAAATATGTATCATTTTCTACAAAGCTACCTGTTCCTAGCATTTTCTCAATTACAGGATGTCTTCCACCTTTAATATTTATACCACCATTAGAATTTACATTTGGCATACAATAATTTAAATCTTCTGCAACTTCTGCAAATGATGATAAAACATCTAATGTTGAAACTACGTTTGCTGATTTTTGAAGTCTTTTTATGTTTTTTGATATTTGGCATCTAATATCAGTAAATGCGTTATATTCTAAGTTTATAACTTTTTCTTCAGCACCTAAAATTTGATTTTCTAGATTTTTAAGTTCTTCAGTTATATACCTTTCTGCATTTGTTAAAGTTTGTTTTCTTATAAATCTATCTGGTACTTGACTTAAATATGATTTTGTAACTTCTATATAATAACCAAAAACCTTGTTAAATCCAACTTTTAATGATTTAATTCCTGTCTTTTCTCTTTCATCTGCTTCTACCTTAAGAATCCAATTCTTTCCCTCTGTTGTAGCAGTTTTTAATTTATCTATTTCTTGATCGTATCCAAGTTTTATAATGCCACCATCTTTTATAGTCATAGGTGGATCATCTACAATAGATTTTTCTATTAATTCATAAATATCTGTAAGTTCATCTAAGTTTTCGTATAACTCTTTTAATAAATTAGATTTTGAATCTTTTAATATTTTCTTAACTTCTGGAAGTTTTGATACAGAATTTTTAAGTGTTACCATATCTCTTGCATTAGCATTACCATAAGCCATTTTTCCAGCTAATCTTTCAATATCATAAACTTTTTTTAAGTTATCTATAATATCACCACGGAAAATTATATTATCTTTTAATTCTTTTACTGCATTTAATCTTTTATTTATTTCTGTAACATCTATTAAAGGATCATTTAACCATCTTCGAAGTTGCCTTCCACCCATTGATGTAGATGTTTTATCTAATACCCAAAGAAGGGTTCCTTTTTTAGATTTATCCCTCATTTTCTCAGTAATTTCTAAGTTTCTTCTTGCTGTTATATCTAAAGACATATATCTTGAGATGCTATATAATGTAATTTTATTAATATGATCTAGAGATGTCATTTGTGTTTGCTCTAAATACTCAAGTAAAGCATTTATTGAACAAATTGATAATGTTCTATCTTTTATATCAGTAATTTCTTTTTGGTCAGTATCAAAAAAACTAAATCTAAACTTTATTTTTTCTTCATTATTTTCAAAGAATTTATCATTAAATTTAGTTATATATACATCAAATCTTTCTTTAATTTTAGCCATTTCTTCTGTGCAATCTGACATCATACTATTTATTACAAGTTCTGATGGCATGTATCTTGCAATTTCGTCTAATACTAATGGAAAATTTTGATTGTCTTTTATCTCTGCCGAATAAAATTCACCAGTAGATATATCACACACACTTATTCCAAAATATATACCACTTTTAAATATAGACATTATAAAATTGTTTTTTCTTTCTTCTAACATATTGCTTTCAACTAAAGTTCCTGGTGTTACTACTCTTATAACACCTCTTTCTACTATTCCTTTTGCTTCTTTTGGATCTTGTAATTGTTCACATATAGCAACTTTGTAGCCTTTACCTACTAATCTTGATATATATATTTCAGCAGCATGGTGTGGAACTCCACACATTGGGGCTCTGTTTTCTTGTCCACAATCTTTTCCTGTTAAAGTAAGTTCTAGTTCTCTTGATGCTGTTATTGCATCATCAAAAAACATTTCATAAAAATCGCCTAATCTATAAAATAATATACAATCTTTATATTGTTCTTTTGTTTCAAGATACTTTTGCATCATTGGTGAATATTCTGCCATTTATTTTTCTTCCTTTCATTCTATATTTTATCATACATATTTTGATCCATTAATACTATTTGTATCATTTTTTTATTATAACCTCTCTCTTTCATTTTCTCAATTTTATATTTTAGGGGTCTTATAATCTCTAAGAATATTTTTATATTATTTTTCAATATTGGATATATTAATAAATTATTATTCGTTAAATATGTAAATTTCTCTAATACAAATCCTTTTTCTTGTTCTAAAAAATCAATAATATTTTCATTGTAGATATCTTTTATTTCCTCTATTTGATCATTTGTTATGCCATATTCTTTCA
This sequence comes from uncultured Clostridium sp., assembly GCA_964608075.1. GTDB lineage: Bacteria > Bacillota > Clostridia > TANB77 > CAG-508 > CAG-269. The sequence continues at coordinate 13,964 of CAZSMG010000029.1, forward strand.
TATATTCCATTTAAGTTTCCTCTCTTTCTGTTTCTTCTTCATTTTCCTTTATAGAATCTCTTATTTCCTGCATTTCATATAACAATTCCTCAATATCTATTTCTAATATATTGGACACATTATTCAAGCTATCCTTATAATCATATCCACTTTCTAGAAAAAAGGATACATTTTCTAATATAGATATTTGATAATCAGTTAAGTTCCATTTATCAAAATTTATTTCTTCACTATTATTTTTATCTATTACAATTTTTCTATTATTTTGGTACATTTCATTAAAATCTATTGGTATATCTTTTATTTCATAAATTATTTTTCCAATTGTATACTTTTTAGCTTTACTATATATGCATCTTTCCATAATTTCAGGGTTTATCTCTACGTTATGTACTACGTCTCCACATTTTTCTATAATAGTATTTACTATAAAACTTTCTAACTCATCTTTATCTTTTATTCTATATTCGTAACATATATTTACGCTAAGTCTTTTACTAATACTTAATATTACATCTGCGTATTTTTCCATGTCTTGTTTACTTAATGGAATACTATTTCCTATATATATACATCCTTTTTGATGTAAAGTTTGTATGAATATATCTGCAAAATTTGTAAATCCTATTTTCTCGAAAAATTCTTCTAAAGATAATTTTTTGTATTGGCAAATTTCATGAATATTTTCAGCTGTAATCAATCTATTATAATATTGTTTTAGTTTCATATATAACAAGATATTTTTGATAGAATTATTAGAAAGTATTTCCTTTATCTCTGAATATCCTCTTGATAAAATAATGCCATAATATTTTTCTATCGATTCTTTTGAAATCTCATGTTCATCTAATACTTTAAATATCTTTTCTATTTCATTTGCTTTTCTTTGTACTAAAATACTTAAACAATTTTCTATTGATTTTTTTGAAATTCCATGTTCTTCTAATACTTTAAATATCTTTTCTATTTCATTTGCTTTTCCTTGTGCTAAAACACTTAAACAATTTTCTATTGATTTTTTTGAAATTCCATGTTCTTCTAATACTTTAAATATCTTTTCTATTTCATTTGCTTTTCCTTGTGCTAAAACATATAAACAATTTTCTATCGATTTTTTTGAAATTCCATGTTCTTCTAATACTTTAAATATCTTTTCTATTTCATTTGCTTTTCCTTGTGCTAAAACATATAAACAATTTTCTATCGATTTTTTTGAAATTCCATGTTCTTCTAATACTTTAAATATCTTTTCTATTT
>CAZSMG010000030.1:0-15210 GCA_964608075.1 uncultured Clostridium sp.
GGAAATGGTGCGGAATCAGAAAATAACCAAACATTAAATCAATTATTAGTAGAAATGGATGGTTTTTCTTCAGAAGAAACAATAATTGTTTTAGCAGCAACTAACAGACCAGAAATGCTTGATAAAGCACTTTTAAGGCCAGGTAGGTTTGATAGACAAATAACAATTGCAGCACCAGATTTAAAAGGAAGAGAAGAAATATTAAAAATACATTCAAAAGATATGAAAATGGCAGATGACGTATCTTTTGGAAGTATTGCAGAAGACACAGCTGGATTTACAGGTGCAGAACTTGCAAATATTTTAAATGAAGCTGCAATAATTGCAACTAAAAAAGGACATAAAGAAATTAATAATTTAGATATTGATGAGGCTACTAAAAAAGTAACAGTAGGTTTAGAAAAACATAGTAGAGTGATTTCTGAAAAAGATAAGAAACTTACTGCATATCATGAAGCAGGTCATGCAATAGTAAGTCAGTTTTTACCTACACAAACATCTGTAAAAGAAATATCTATAATTCCAAGAGGAGTTGCAGGGGGATACACAATGTATAAATCTGATGAAGATAAATATTATGTATCAAAAACAGAAATGGAAGAAAAATTAATTGCTTTACTTGGAGGAAGAGCTGCTGAAAAGTTAGCCTTAGATGATATATCAACAGGCGCAAGCAACGATATAGAAGTTGCAACTAAAATTGCAAAAGATATGGTAACTGTATATGGAATGAGTGATACAATTGGACCAATTTCACTTAAAAATACTAGTAATGATCCATATGAAATTCAAATTTTTGGAGAAAATATTGAAGATAATGTTGGAGAGGAAGTTAGAAAATTACTTAATACAGCATATACCGATGCTCAAAGTATATTAAAAGAAAATATGGATAAACTTCATGAAATTGCAAAAGCACTATTAGAAAAAGAAAAAATATCAGAGGAAGAATTTAAATTATTTTTTAATTAGAATTACAGGGTGCATTTTATGTACCTTTTTAATTTTAACAATAATATAGATAGATAATAAAAAAAAATTAAATCTATTGTCAATTTATTAAAAATGTGATAAAAGTTTTATATAGAATAAAATTTAAAACTTAAATACTATATGCTTATATTAAATAGGAGGAAAAATATGGTAAAAGAATATAAAACAATTTTATTCGATATAGATGACACATTATTTGATTTTAACAAAGATCAAAAAAAGGCATTTAAAGAAGCAATTAAAGAAATAGGATATATATGTACTGATAAAATGTATGAAGATTATAATAGAATAAATTTAAATATGTGGGAAAGTTTAAATCAAGGAAAGATAAAATTAGAAGAATTATTTACAAAAAGATTTAAAATATTCTTTGAAAAATATAAAATAAATCAAGATGAAAAAGATTTTGATAAAATATTAACGAAAATGTTTCAAAAGACCGGAACACCAATAAAAGGAACAATTGAAGTTTTAGAAAAAATAAAGGAAAAATATGAGCTTGTAATAGTAAGTAATGGACCTAAACGTCAACAATATCATAGATTACAAAATGCAGATTTTTTAAAATATTTTTCACAAATTTTTATATCAGAAGAAATTGGATTTAATAAACCAGATATAAATTTTTTTAAAGTTGTATTTTCAAATATAGCAAATAAAGAAAAGTCCAAAATATTGATTATAGGAGATTCTATATCATCTGATATAATTGGTGGAAAAATGGCAGGAATTGATACTTGTTGGTATAATCCAAATAATATAGAAAATAAGACGGATATAAAACCAAATTATGAAATAAAAGATTTAGAAGAATTATTAACAATATTATAGGAGATATAGTTATGAAAAAAATTGAGTTGTCAGGAGCAATTTTATTAGATAAAGATAATAAAATATTGTTAATGCATAGAAATACAAAAGATTTAAAACAATGGGAATTACCCGGTGGAAAATTAGAAAAAAATGAATTACCAGAACAAGCTGTTGTTAGAGAACTAAAAGAAGAATTAAATATAAAAGTTCAAATTATAAAATATATAGGCTTTAAAGAATTTGAAGATAATGGAATAATATTAAAATACCATTGGTATAAATGTAAAATAGTGAGTGGTATATCAGAATTAATGGAAGAAAAATTTGATAATATCAAGTATTTTAGCAAAAATGAATTATTAAAAAGTAAAGAATTATCATCAAATATGAGAGTATTAATTTCTAATATTGATATAGATAATATATAATATATAATATTATTGTAAATGTATTTTAATTAACACAACATAAGTATAATATAGTAATAAAAAAGCAAAATTTATAAAAAAATTAAAAATATTTAGGAAAATATAATATATCAGAAATCTAATAATTAGAAGAGCAAACTAAATTAATAAATTAGTTTTTAAAATTAGCATATTGGTATTAAAAAAGGAGGAATTACCTTGGGAGATATAAAAGAATTAGAAAGTATTGCAAAAAATATTAGAAGAGGAATAATAGAAGCGGTTTATAGTGCAAATTCTGGGCATCCGGGAGGGTCACTTTCTATTGCAGATATTTTAACAGTATTATATTTTAAAGAGTTAAATATAGATCCTAAAAATCCAAAATGGGAAGATAGAGATAGATTTGTTTTATCAAAAGGTCATTGCTGTCCTGCTTTATATAGTGCATTAGCACATAGAGGCTTTTTTGATATAGAAAATCTAAAGACTTTTAGAAATATCCAAAGTAATCTTCAAGGACATCCTGATATGAACAAAGTTCCAGGAGTTGATATGACAACAGGATCTTTAGGACAAGGGTTATCAGTAGCAAATGGTATTTCAATTGCGGGGAAGCTAAATAATAAAGACTATAGAGTATATTGTCTATTAGGTGATGGAGAGATTGAAGAAGGTCAAATTTGGGAAGCAGCAATGGCTTCAAGTAAATATAAATTAGATAATTTGTGTGTTATAGTAGACAATAATAATTTACAAATTGATGGAACAATTGAAGAAGTTATGAGTTCATATCCAATAGATGAAAAATTTAAAAGCTTTGGATTTGGAGTAATAACTATAGATGGACATAGTATTGAACAGATACTAGATGCTTTTGAAACTGCAAAGAAAATAAAAAATAAACCTACTTGTATAATTGCGAAAACTATAAAAGGTAGAGGTGTATCTTTTATGGAAAATAAAACTGATTGGCATGGAAAAGCTCCAAATGAAGAACAATATAAATTAGCAATGAAAGAATTAAGATAGGAGAAAATAATTATGAAAGAAGAAAAAAAGGCTACGCGCCAAAGTTATGGGGAAGCTCTATTAGAATTAGGTAAGAAAAACCAAGATATAGTAGTATTTGATGCAGATTTGTCTACTGCAACAAAAACAGAAATTTTTGCAAAGGAATTTCCTAATAGATTTTTTGATATGGGAATTGCTGAACAAAATATGGTATCAACAGCAGCAGGAATGGCAACTTGTGGAAAAATTCCATATGTAAGTACATTTGCAATGTTTGCTGCAGGACGTGCTTATGACCAAATTAGAAACAGCATATGCTATCCAAATTTAAATGTAAAAATATGTGCAACACATGCTGGAATTACAGTTGGAGAAGATGGTGCTACTCATCAAATGATTGAAGATATATCTTTAATGAGAAGCATTCCAAATATGAAAGTAATATGCACATCAGATGATGTTCAAACAAAATGGGCAGTAGAAGAAATATCTAAAATTTGTGGACCTGTATATTTAAGATTATGTAGATTAAAGTCTCCAATTATATATGATGAAGGAGAAAGATTTGAAATAGGAAAAGCAAAACAAATAGGTAATGGAACTGATGCTACTATTTTTTCAACAGGAATTGTAGTTTGTGAAGCTATTAAAGCACAAGAGATATTAAAAACAAAAGGAATTGATGTAAGAGTAGTTGATATGCATACAATAAAACCAATAGATAAAGACACAATCATAAAATGTGCAAAAGAAACAAAAAGATTAATTTCTATAGAAGATCATAATATAATTGGAGGGTTAGGCTCAGCAATTTCTGAAGTTTTAGCAGAGAATTATCCTGCTAAGTTAGAAAAAATGGGAATATGTGATACTTTTGGAAGATCAGGAAAAGCAGAAGAACTTATGAAATATTTTAAAATAACAAGTAAAGATATAGTGGATAAATTTTAAATAAAAGAGATTTGTGTATAAAAATGTTAAACAAGTCTTGCAAAAGATAAAAAGTTAATATATACTAAAACTACAAAAGACAAAAGAAGAAAGGTAGCAGTAAAATGATAGAAGCTATAAGCCTTGCAGGAGTACACACACACACACACACACACAGATAATTTAAAAAAGAAAAAGAATATATTAAAGATAGCAAAAGCCTATTAAATTAGGTTTATTTGCTATCTTTTTTTAAAGCTAAAAATAAAACTTATAAATAAAGAACAGGAAGGAGAAAGGTATGAAAAAAAGTAAAAATAACAAAGGAATAACACTAATAACACTAGCAATAACAATAATAGTAATACTAATACTAGCAGGAATAAGTGTAGCAACGCTATTTGGAGAAAATGGATTATTTAAAAGTGCATTAACAGCAAAAGAAAAAACAGAAATAGCAAGCTACCAAGAAATAATAAACTTAAGCACAACATATGCACACACAAACAATAAAGAAACAAACCCAGAAGAAATATTAAAAAAAATAAAAGAAGAACTACAAAAAGAAGAAAAATTCAAAGAAGCAAAAATAACAGGACCAGACAAAAACGAAGAAGAACAAAAACTAATAATAGTAACAAAAGAAGGATATGTATTCTACGTATATGAAGAAAATAATAAATACATAGGAAAAAAAGAAGAAATAGGAGAAACAGAACTAAACATAGAAATAAAAGAAGGACACATAAAATACACATACAAACCAAGCGAATGGACAAACCAAGATGTAGAAGTAGGAATAGAAATAACAAAAGAAGAATACAAACAATACCAAATAGAATACACATACACACCAAAAGAAAACAATAGTTGGAAAGAATACAAAGAAGGAGAAATAGTAGAAAAAACAAATGGAAGAACAATATATGCAAGACTAACAAATGGGCTATCAGCAACAAAAATATATGTAGCAGGAACAATAACAAACATAGATAAAGATAAACCAACAATAGGACAAATAACAAATAATTTACCAATAGTAATAGGAAATACAGGAAAAATAGAAGTAAAAGAAATAAAAGATCCGGGAGGGAGCGAACTAAAAGGATACTATGTAAGCACGAAAGATGAAGTACCAACAAAAGAAAGTGTAACTTGGCAACCAAATACAAGTAGTAGTTTTGAATATCCAGTAACAGAAGCAGGAACATATAACATATGGGTAATAGATAATGCAGGAAATGTATCAGATAAAAAAACATGTATGGTAACAATATTAGATAAAGCAACAGATGTATTAACTATAAATGATTCAGCAGAAGAAGAATCAGAAAAAAGCCCTTATGTAATGTACAATAATATACTTTGTAGAGTATTATATGATAATTCATCTTCTTATGGACTTCAAATAGTTACACAAAATAATATGCCAAATAATATTAAACTTGGAACTCTTGATCCAAATGTAAAATCTTCAGATTTTGATAGCAATGGATGGCCTTCTGCCATTAACGATGAATTTAAGAAAGCATCGGCATCTTATAATAGATTTGGGCTTACAATGCAAGAAGAAGCAGAAAAATATATAGATACACAAGGAATTGCAAAAAAAGCAAGAAGTTTAGGGAGTGATCCACTTTATGTAGCTGATGATACTCAAAAAATTTGGGGTACTTATAAGTTTATATTAAGTCATAGATGGGCTGAAGGTGACTATATAGTACCAGATTTAGAGGAAAAGTATAAATTAGATGTTGAACAAGTTAATAAGTTAGGTTTAAAGGAGAATACAGGTGCTTATACAATTTTAGCTTCTCGACACGTAGGTGAAACTGGAAATGGGTTTTGGCTAAACTATCAAATCTTGATGAGTGGTGGTGGAACTTGTACTGGTCTTTTTGCCAAATTGAGCGACTATACCACTTATTATCATTTCCCTGGATATGAAATTGATATGGGATTTAGACCAGTATTTTCTTTAGGACCTAATGCAAAAATTATTGATGGGAAAGGAACAAAAGATGAGCCATATGTTTTAGGATTATAATCTGTTAATCTTATTAAGATATATAAGAGTGACACATTTTGTGTCATTCTTATGCTTTTTATTAGTGCATTTGTGAATTCTTTGTGAAAAATGCAAAAGAAAGAAAAATAGAGTAAAAGAACAAAAAATGTAAAAAAACCAATAATTTCTATCGTTTTTTTATGAATAAAGTATTGCAAAAGTTATACTTTATTGTTATGATTAATGTGAATAATTTTAAGTTTAAGATAAACTTATAAGGAGATAAAAAATGATAGAATTCAGAAATGTAAATAAAACATATAGTACAGGAACAAAAGCAATTAAAAATGCAAATTTTAAAATAGATAAAGGTGAATTTGCTTTTTTAGTAGGAACATCAGGAAGTGGTAAATCTACATTAATAAAATTAATATTAAAAGAAGAAGAACCAACATCTGGTAATATAATTATAAATGGTAAAGATACTACATATTTAAAACAAAGCAGAGTTCCATATTTAAGAAGAAGTATGGGAGTTGTTTTTCAAGATTTTAGATTATTACCAGATAAAACAGTTTATGATAATGTTGCATATGCAATGTATATAGTAAGAGCAACACCAAGACATATAAGAAGACAAGTTCCAATGGTACTTTCACTTGTAGGATTAAGTGGAAAAGCTAAAATGTATCCACATGAATTATCTGGTGGGGAACAACAAAGAGTAGCATTAGCTAGAGCGTTAGTTAATAACCCATCAATGCTTATTGCAGATGAACCAACAGGAAATTTAGATCCAGATACAGCCTGGGATATAATGAATTTATTAAATGACATAAATATGAGAGGAACAACAGTTGTTGTTGCAACACACGCCAAAGATATAGTAGATAAAATGAAAAAAAGAGTTATACATATAAATAATGGCGATATAGTAAAAGATGATAAAAAAGGCGGTTATGATTATGAAGTATAATATATTTACATATTTAGTAGGAGAAGGATTTAAAAACATATTTAAAAATAAAAAATCAACAGCAGCATCTTTAATGATTATGTGTGCAACAATGATAATATTTGGAGTATTTTTTATTATAGGACAAAATATTAATCATTTTGTAAAAGAAGTAGAATCAGCACAAGGAATACAAGTTTTTATAAATAAAGATGCTACAGATGAGCAAATAAAAGAAATAGGAGAAAAAATCTCAGGCTTAGAAGGAGTAAATACAATAGATTTTGTGTCTAAAGAAGAAGGACTAGAACAAATGAAAGAAAAATTCAAAGAAAAAGAATATCTTTTAGATACATATAAAGATAATAATATTTTTCCAGATTCGTATGTGGTAACACTTACAGATTTAAATTTAAGCACACAAGTACAAGAGCAAATACTACAAATGGAAAATATTAAAAGAATAACAAGTAGAGATGAAACTGTAACAACATTAATTAATCTAGCAAATGGAGTTAGAATTATAACAGGAGTTATTTTAATATTGTTAATAGTAATTTCAATATTTATTATTGCAAATACAATAAAACTTACAGTTCATGCAAGAAGAAAAGAAATATCTATTATGAAATATGTAGGAGCAACTAATAACTTTATAAGATGGCCATTTATAGTTGAAGGTATAATAATAGGAATAATTGCAGGAATAATCTCAATGACAATAATTGGTACAGCATATAGTTTTATAGCAAATAAAATTGTAAATTCAAGCTTTATGCAAGTAACAAATATGAGTTTAGTAGGCTTTGGGGAAATGTTTAATTTAATAGTAATTATATATCTAATTTTAGGTATAGGAATAGGAGTACTAGGAAGTAGTATTTCTATGAGAAAATATTTAAAAGTTTAAAGGAGAAAAAACATGCGTAAACTTTTATGTATTGTTTTAGCTTTAATGATTTGTAGTATATGTGTAATTTCATATGCTGACAATATAGAAGAACTTAGGTCAAAATCTCAAGAATTAAAGAATCAAATTGAAGAATCTAATTCAGAACTAAAAGAAGTACAAGAAGAATTATCATCTAATTTACAACAAGTACAAAAATTAGATGAAACAATAGAAAAATCAGAAACACAATTAAAACAATTAAATGAAAAAATAGAAGGACTTCAAAAAACAATAAGTGAAGTAGAAGAAAAATTAGGAATAATTCAAGAAGATTATAATACACAAAAGAAATTACTAGAGGAAAGACTAGTGTCATTATATGAAGCAGGAGATACAAACTATATTGATGTTATTTTAAGTTCAAAAAGCTTATCAGATTTTTTATCAAATTATTATTTAATATCTGAAATAACATCATATGATTCAGAATTATTAAATGAGGTTGAATCACAAAAGAATTTAATAGAGACACAAAAAAATATATTAGACGTAAAGAGCCAAGAAATGTTAGTAGCAAAACAAACACAAATAAAGACGTCTAAAGTTCTTGAAAATACTAAAAATTTAAGGGAACATTATATATTACAATTATCAGAAAGCGAACAAAAAATTCAAAATGATATAGATGAGTATAATAGACAATATAAAGAAGTAGAACAAGAAATTTTATTACTTTCACAAAATGGTATAAGTGAAGAATATATAGGTGGAGTAATGGCATGGCCAGTTCCAGGATATACCAGAATAACTTCTCAATATGGAATGAGAACACATCCAATAACGGGTGTATATAAATTACATACAGGAGTTGATATAGGAGCACCTATGGGGGCAAACTTTATAGCTACAAATGATGGAGTAGTTACAAAAGCAGGATATAATGGAGCATATGGTAATATGGTAATAATAGATCATGGAGGAGGAATATCAACACTATATGCTCATGGATCTGAAATAGTAGTACAAGTTGGACAAGAAGTAAAACAAGGTGATGTAATATTAAAAGTAGGTTCAACTGGATATTCTACAGGACCACATGCACATTTTGAAGTAAGAGTAAATGGTAGTACTATAAATCCACTAGATTATATAACATCAAGTGGAAATAGTACGTCAAATTAAAAAATAAAAATGGAGAAGAAAAATGAAAAAGGTAAGTATAAAAATTTTATGGGTATTAATTTTATTTATATTTGTATTACAAATCAATATTGGAGTTATAGCTACAAGTAAAACTGATTTGGAAAATGAACAATCAGGATTAGATAAGCAAATAAATGAAAAAAAAGATGAAATACAAGAAATACAAGGAAATAAATCTAAGGCATTAAAGCAAGTACAAGAATTAACTGGACAGATATCAGAATATGAAGGTGAAATAGAAGATTTAGATGATCAAATTGGAAGTTTAAATAAAGAAATAAAAGTTCAAGAAGAAAATTTAAAAGAAGCTCAAGAAGATTATACAGAAACAGAAAACATTTTAAATGAAAGATTAGTTGCTGTATATGAAAATGGAGAAACTTCATATTTGGATTTTTTACTTTCTTCAAATAGCTTAACAGACTTTATTTCTAACTATTATTTAATATCAGAACTTACTACATATGATGCAGAGCTATTAGATCAAATAGAAAAAAAGAAAAATGAAATAGAGGAGAAAAAGCAAAAATTAGAAACCAATAAAAAATCACTTGCTACAACTAAGTCAAGCAAACAAGCAAAACAAACTCAACTTCAAAATACTAAAACACAAAAAGCTAAATATGCAAAGGAGCTTAATGAAGAAGAAAAAAAGGCACAAGCAGAATTAGAACAATTTGAAAAAGATAAACAAGCAATTAGGGCTAAATTAAAGAAAATTGCTGAAGAAGAAGCAAAGAAAAATCCTACTAAACCAGTAATAACTGGAAATCCAAGTGCTAGTGGATATATATTTCCTGTTGCAGGATGTAATAGTTCAAGTATAAGAAATAAATCATATCCATCATATAGAGGACATACAGGTGTTGATGCTAATATTGGAGTTGCAGGGAAAAGTGTTGTTGCGGTTAAATCAGGTACAGTTGTAATATCAAAGGCATTACGAAATTCAAGTGGCGGATATAGAAGTTATGGAGAATATGTAGTAATAAATCATGGAGATGGGACGATGACTCTTTATGCACATATGTCACCAGGAACAAGAAGAGTTAGCGAAGGACAAAAAGTTTCACAAGGACAAGTATTAGGAATTGTTGGAACTACTGGTAATTCAACAGGAACTCATTTACACTTTGAAGTAATAGTAAAGGGTAGACCAGTAAATCCTATCCCATATTTACCATAATTAATAAATAATTAGAAGTAAGAAAATTTGAATTCTTACTTCTAAATTATAATTTTAAGAACATAATAATATAATTAGATAAAGGAGAGGAAAATGGAAAAAGAAAGAAATACATCAAAAATATATAAAATAGTTATGCTAGTTGTAATAACAGCATTTATTACTTTTATGGTTACATCTTTGAGTTTATATACATATTTTACTAAAAATGATAAAGGAATTGTTGTAGTAGAATCAAATAGTAAGCAAGCATCAGAATTAGAAGGAAAGTTAAGCAAATTTAAGGCAATGATTGATAAGTATTTCTTAGGAGAAGTTGATGAGTCAAAGCTTGAAGAAGGTGCTATAAAAGGATATATAGAAGCTTTAGATGATCCATATACAGAATATATTTCTAAAGAAGATATGGAAGATTATACATCTGAAATTTTAGGTAATTTTGTTGGAATAGGAATATACATGGTTAAAGATGAAACAAATAATAAAATATCAGTATTATCTCCAATAAAAAATAGCCCTGCAGAAAAGGCTGGTATCATGCCAGGAGATTTGATTGTAAAAGTTGATGGAACTGAATATACAGCAGCAGATATGACAATTGCTTCAAGTAAAATAAAAGGAGAAGAGGGAACAGAAGTAAAATTAGAGATATTAAGAGATGGTAATACCTTAGAATTTACAATAAAAAGAGAAAAAATAACAACAAATCCAGTAAATACTGAAAAATTAGAAAATAATATAGGATATATCGAATTTTCAAGTTTTGATGAAAATACATCAGTACAATTTAAGGAAAAATTTGAAGAACTACAAAAGCAGGGAATAAAATCATTAATTATAGATTTAAGGAATAATGGTGGAGGAATTGTTGATGAAGCAATAAATATTGCAGACTATATTGCAGATAAAGATTCTACTTTATTAATAACAGTTGATAAAAATAAAAATGAACAAATAACAAAGGCAAAAGAAAGACCAATTATAAATATGCCTGTAGTAATTCTAGTAAATGAAAACACTGCAAGTGCTTCTGAGATCTTAGCAGGAACTTTAAAAGAATTAAATAAAGCAAAGATAGTAGGGACAAAAACTTATGGAAAAGGTGTTATACAACAATTTATTACTTTAACAGATGGAAGTGGACTAAAAATAACTTCAGAAGAATATTTTACAGCAAATAAAACAACTATAAATAAAGTTGGAGTAGAACCAAATGAAGTTGTAAAATTACCAGATACAATTAAAAATGTTTTAAATGTAGATAAAAAGGATGATACACAATTAAACAAAGCCATAGAAATGCTAAAATAATTAAGAAAGGAAAGAAAATTAATGAATTTAGCAAATAAACTTACAATATTTAGAATAATTTTAGTTCCTATAATGATAATAATACCATTTTTCAATATAAAAGGAGAAGCTTTTGGAATATCATATTCATATATTTTTGTTGATCTAATATTTATAATTGCATCAATAACAGATAAATTGGATGGATATATTGCAAGGTCTAAAAATCAAATAACAACATTTGGAAAGTTTTTAGATCCACTTGCTGACAAAATATTAGTTTTAGCCGCAATGATTATGCTTGTAGAAATTGGAAAGCTTCCATCATGGATACCAATAATTGTTTTAGTAAGAGAATTTTTAGTATCAGGATATAGATTAGTTGCAGTAGAAAAGGGTGGTAAAGTTATTGCAGCATCAATTTGGGGAAAACTAAAGACAGTTACTCAAATGTTTGCTATAATATTAGCTTTTATAGATTTAAACAGATTTGGTGCATGCTTTAGTGGTAATTTAACAGGATATAGTTTTGTATTAAATTTATTGGCAACTATTTTAATGACAATATCTATTATAGCAACTATATTTTCAGGGTATGATTATATAAAAGATGGAAAAAATTTATTTAAAAACTAAAAATTTATAAGATGATAATAATATAATTTATATTATGGGAGTAAAAAATGAAGAATAAAGTAGTTCTTACTATTATAACAATACTTGCATGGGTTTTAACAATAATTCCAATATTATTCGTAGTAAAAGAATGTATGAATAGCTATATTAATGGTACAACACATGGCTTTCATGGAACAGATCTTTTTTATGGACTACCAGCATTTTTAGATACATTAGGAGAAATTACATTATTAATATTTCCATTACTTTTTTTATTATGGTGTATTGTATTTATAATAGCAATTATTCTAACTATATTTAGTATTATATCTATAAAGAAATATAAATAAAATTAATAATAAACTTGACAAAAGAGATTAATTGGATTAATATATTTAAGAATTTAAGTCAATCAAGGAGGAAACAAAATGGACGAAAAAGAGGTTATATTAACACAAGAAGGTTATGACAATTTAGAAAAACAACTAGAATATTTAAGAACAGAAAAGAGAACTGAAATTGCTGAAAGAATTAAGGTTGCTTTAGGATTTGGAGATTTATCTGAAAACTCAGAATATGATGAAGCAAAAACAGCACAATCTGAAAATGAAGTTAAAATTGCTGAGTTGGAAAATAAATTAAGATATGCAAAAATTATAGATGAATCAGAAATAGATACTAAAACTGTTCAAATAGGAAATACAGTAAAAGTTTTAGATATAGAATTTGATGAAGAAATAGATTATACAATAGTAGGTTCAACAGAAGTTGATTTAGCTGAAAATAAAATATCTAATGAATCACCACTTGGAAAAGCACTTTTAGGATCTAAAAAAGGTGAAATAGTAGATGTTGATGCACCAGCAGGAGTTATGCAATATAAAATAATATCAATAAAAAAATAAGTGATTAATAAAATTTAAGTGAACATTTTTAGTGTTCACTTAAATTTTTATATTTATAGCACTTTCTAAAGCAAGTTTGATCATATTATTTAATCCTATTTCTCTTTCTTCTGCAGTTGCTATTTTATCTATATATTTTGAATCAACTATACTCATAAGGCATGTAGCTTTTTTATTTAAAAGTTTAGCATTATAAAATAGAGCAAAAGCTTCCATTTCAGCACCAATAGGATTGATATCTTTTGGTATTCTTTCTAAAAATTTATCTACATCTGTCATATAACCATCAAAAGAATCTGAGCAAATGGTATTTCCTTTTATAATATCTATGTTTAGCTCTTTAGCTGTATCACAAATTATTTTATTTAAACTATTATCAGAATGTACTAAATGACAATCATCATTATTTAAAGTTAAAGCATAGCTTCCTTCTGTATATGATGCTTCTGATAAAATAATATCAAACAATTTATTATTTGGCATATATCCACCACAAGATCCTATTCTAATAATATAATCTACATCATAGAATTTATATAATTCATAAGTATATATTCCTGCACTTGGCATACCCATACCATGTGCCATAATTGTTAAGTCTTTTCCTTTATATTTTCCTGTATAGGCAAACATTCCTCTAACTGAATTGACTAATTTATAATTGTCTAAAAAATTTTCAGCAATATATTTTGCTCTTAAAGGGTCTCCAGGCATTATAACTATTTTTGCAATATCACCTAAATTTGCTTCATTATGAGGTGTTGACATATAAATCACTCCTTTAAAATATTATAGCCAAATTATATGTTTAATATATATTTTTGTCAAATAGGATAATTATTTTTTTATAGAATAATATTGACATAAACCATAAAATATAGTTAAATACGAAATAGAAATTTGGTTTTAAAATTAATTCTGAAAATTTAAATCGTAAAATTTAATTCATAAGTGTAAATTTCTTACACAAAAATAATCAAAAAAATTGAATAAAGCAAAAAAATATGCTAGAATAGGAGGTGATAAATGAACTATTTAAAACCAACAAACGATTTTATATTCAAAAAAATATTTGGCCAAACAAAAAATGCAGACATATTAAAAGACTTAGTAGAAGCAATATTACCAGAAATAAAAATAGACAAAGTAGAAATAAACAAAGATGTATCATTAGAAAGAAAGATAATGACAGAAAAATTAGGGATGCTAGATATAGTAGCAACATTAAACAACAACACAAAAATAAATATAGAAATGCAAGTAAAAAACTACTATAACACAATAGAAAGGTCACTATTTTATATAACAGGAATGTATCATGAAAACTTAGAAAAAGGAACAGACTATACAGAAATACCAAAATCGATATCAATATGGATAACAGACTATAATATATTTGAAGAAGGACTAATACATGAAAAAGCAAGATTAAAAAGAGACTACGAAAATAAAATACTAACAAATAAATTAGAACTGCATTACATACAACTACCAAAATTCAAAGAAAAAAGCAAAAGAATAACAAACAAATTAGAACAATGGCTAACATTCATAAAAAATGAAAATGTGGAGGAAATAAAAATGATAGAAAATAAATATATAAAAAAAGCAGAAAAAGAGCTAGAATATTTAACAGGAGATGAAGAAACAAGAAGACTAGCAGAACTCCGCGAAAAAGCCATAAGAGATGAAATGGCAGCAATGGCAAAAGCAAGAAAAGAGGGAATAGAAGAAGGAATTTCTAAAAACAAACAAGAAGTTGCCAAGAAAATGTTAGAAGAAAAAGTTGATATTGATATAATAATAAAAGTTACAGGATTAACAAAAGAAGAAATAGAAAAAATATAGAAAATAAATAAAACCAAATTTCTAAAATTTTTTTTAATTAGAAAGTTTCATTAATAAAATAAAAGAATTGATAATTTCTGTCAAAAATTGTGTCAATAATTTTTGATTAGGACACCCTAAAAATATGATTTTAACTTGTGACTTG
>CAZSMG010000031.1:0-14711 GCA_964608075.1 uncultured Clostridium sp.
TCTTTAATATATTCTTTTTCTTTTTTAAATTATCTGTGTGTGTGTGTGTGTGTGTACTCCTGCAAGGCTTATACGTTCTAATTTGTTCATGTTACATTCCTCTTCTTTTGTTTTCTTTATTATAGTATAGCTTAACTTATTTGTTTTTTCAATACTTGTAATACAAATATAACAAAATAAGTTATTTACATATTTGTTCTTATTTTATTAATAATAGTTCCATATACATAGAAACTTCCTACTATAAAATTAGCATTATTGTTTTCTTGCATTGCATAATCTAATGCTTCGTCTAAAGTTTTCATATATATTTGTTGATTAGTCTTTTTGTACTTAATTGCAATTTTATATAATTCTTCTTTTGATATATATCTTTGTTCATCATTTCCAGAAGTTAATATAAATATCGCATTTTCATCTTGTAATAAAATTTTAAGCATTTTATTATAATCTTTTCTTTGTAAAATAGATATAATATATACTCTTTTATAATCTTTATAGTACATATTAACTGATTTAATAAAATTATTTATTGCAGGTTCATTATGCGCTCCATCATATATTATCAAAGGTTTAGTATTTATTTCTTCCATTCTTCCTCTATGAATAACTGTAATAAGTCCTCTTCTAATGTTTTCTTCTGAAACATTATATCCTAACTGATTTAGTATCTTTATACTTTCTATACATAGTGAAGCATTTTCAATTTGCTTTATTCCTTTTAAATTAATAGCTACTCTTTTTAAATCTTTATAATCAAAATATTGAAATTTATCATCTCTATCATAATTTTTTATATCATCATTTGTAATTAAATGTAATGTATTATTCTTTTTATTGCATTCTTCTTGAATAACGTCATTTACATTCTGTGAATGTGTAAAAAATACAGTATTTGAATTATTTTTTATAATTCCTGCTTTCTGGTAAGCAATTTCTTCTAAAGTATTTCCTAATATATTCATATGATCATAGCCTATAGATGTTATTACTGATACAAGAGGATTAGTTATAATATTCGTACAATCATATAATCCTCCTAATCCTGTTTCTAAAACTACAAAATCTACACTATTTCTATAAAAGTATAATAAAGCCATAATCGTCTCTAATTCAAATAATGTAATATTTACATTTTGAGTGCTATTATATTCTTCAATTTTAGGCTCTAATTCTTTAATTAAACTTTCTATTTCTTTATCTAATATTTCTTTTCCATTAATACTTATTCTCTCATTGTACTTTATCAAATGTGGAGACATAAATTTTCCAACTTTATATCCTTGACAAACTAATATATTGCTTATCATTTCAGTACAACTGCCTTTACCATTAGTACCTGCAATATGTATGAACTTCATGTTCTTTTCAAATCCATTATATTTATTTATAAAAAATCTCATAGCACTTAAGGACGGATTTTTTGTTCCTTTATAAAAATTTGATAAATATTTTTCTATATTCATATTTTGCTCCTATTCTTGATAACCTCTTACGATTAATGTTTTTTCAATTTCATCTGTTCTTCTTAATATTGAAATTATTACAGGTTTTATATATAAATTTACATTACTTATATTAACTTTATATCCTTTTGATTTTAACGAATTTTTTGTTTGTTCTAATTCATCTTTTAATATTGGAATCATACATAATGCTATTGATATTATAAGACTTATATTTTTTACATCGATTTTTAATATTTGTAAAGGTTTTAATATGATTTCTATTGTTTGTGCTAATTCTAAAATATTAAATGTAGTAGAAAAAATATAGGTAATATTATATGCGATTAAAATTCTTAATCCTAAAATAATTCCATCTTCAATACTGCCAAATACCATATTTACTATTGAAGTAAATACAACTAATATTGCTATAACTTTAATATTTTCTAAAAAACCAAAAAACTTTGTATGAAGTACTTTGCTAATTATAAAATTAATTAATATATAGATAGCAAAAATATTATAATTTTTTATACTAAATATTATTATAATATATATAATAAAAATTAATAATTTAACCATATTCTTCATTAATTGCACACCTTTATTATTTTTTCTATCATTTCTTCAATTGTCCATTCTTTTAGCTTTATATCTTGCCCTTTTTCTTTTAATCTTAAAATTATCTGAATTGCATCAGGTATTGTTATTTCACATTCTTGTAACACTTTAGCATTTTCCAATAATTCATCTTTTTTAATTATGTGTTTAATTTTTCTATTTTCTAATATCAGTATTCTGTCTGATAATAAAATTTCATTAATATTATTTGTAACAAAAATAATTGTTTTACTATCTTCTTTAAGTTTTTTTATTACTTGATAAACATTATTTTTTTCTTTAGAGTCAATCATTGTAGTAGGTTCATCTAGTAATATATACTTTGGATTAATAGCTAATAAGCTCGCTATATTTACTCTTTGTTTCTGTCCTAAAGATAATGTATATGTATCTTTTTCTTTTTTGTCACTTAAATTTACTTTTTCAAGTGAAGTTTTTATTCTTTCTTTTTTATTTTCTAATTCTAAATTTTTAAGTGCAAACTCTATATCATCACTTACCTTTGGAAATAGTATTTGAGTATCTGGGTTTTGAAAAACTATTCCTACTTCTTTTCTAAGATTTTTTCTTTTAAAAATATCTATATTGTCAATTAAGATATTTCCATTTGATGGTTTTATTATTCCTGCGATAAGTTTTAATAGTGTAGATTTGCCACTTCCGTTTTTACCAATAATACTTATGATTTCTCCATCATTTATTTGTAAGTTTATATCATGTAAAATCAATTCTTTTTTATTGTATCTATAGCTTAAATTTTCTATTTTAATCATTTACTTTATTTCCTTTACTATTCTTCTAATAAATATTTATTTACAAATGGACGAGAAAATTTTTCTAGTGTATATATTGTTATAATTTGAATTGGTAACATTACTACTTGAGTTAGAATTCTACTTACCATAACTGCTATATATGCTTTACCATATAGTATATGTATCCAAAATGATGTTATAAAAATATTTACAACAAATAATACTAATATACTACTTACAATTAACCTAATAATTAGTTTTTTATTATTTAACTTATTTCCTTTATTATATAAAAATATGCCATATATTGCTCCTTGAATTGCTGCACTTAAAGTAAATCCTGGAAAATATGGACCAAAAGGAAATAAAATTGCTCCTATAAAGTCTCCTAATATTGCTATTAATATACTATATTTATATCCTAACCATATTGCTGCCATCATAATTGGAATAAAACTTACACTTATTACTAATATTTCTGTTTTTATTGATACAAATCTTGAAAGTATTATTAATATAGCAAGTAGCATAGAAGATAATATTATCTTTTTAATTTTTGACATAAAAATTTCCCTTTCTTTGTAGAGTTTCCGCACTATAAAGAAAGAGAATTTACTCTCTTAGATATACCTTCTTTATAATAGCGGAATGCGAAAATAAATAAGCGATTTTTCTCTTGCCCTAACAGCAACTTCCCGTCTGCTAGGTCTTAACTATTTACTTTCTACTCTATTTTGTATATTATAATATACTATATTACAAATTTCAACATTATATACAATAAAAATGCACTTCATCAATATACCAGCTGGTTTTTTATATTTAATAATAATTAGTTTTCTATTTTTTAAATTAAAAATACAAAAGCGATAGTTTATTATCGTTTTTGTATTTTAATTTTTTACTAATTATTTATTTTGAAGCTATATAATATCCAACGCCTCTTTTTGTTATTAATATTTTTGGCATTGAAGTATCTTTTTCAATTTTTTCTCTTATTCTTCTTACTGTAACATCTACTGTTCTTATATCACCATAATATTCATAACCCCAAACTTTTTCTAGTAAAAGTTCTCTTGTTACTACTTGACTTGGTTGCATTGCTAAAAATTTTAAAACTTCAAATTCTCTTAAAGTTAAATCAATAACTTCTCCTCTAACTTTAACTTCAAATTTATCTAAATCTAATTGTAAATCTCCAACAATTATTTTATTATTCTTACTATCTGAAGTTGATTCCTCTTTAGATTCTTGTGGCATTGAATTTGCTTCTACTTTTCTTAAGTTAGCCTTTATTCTTGCCATTAATTCTCTAACACTAAATGGCTTTGTTACATAGTCATCTGCTCCTAATTCTAATCCTAATATTTTATCTATTTCTTCATCTTTTGCTGTTAACATTAAAATTGGAACATTTAAAGAGTTTCTTATTCTTTTACATACTGTTAAACCATCTAATTTTGGAAGCATTATATCTAATAGAATTAAATCTGGTTTTTTATCTAAAGCAATTTCTACTGCTGCTACACCATCATTTGCTTCTAATGTGTTGTATCCTTCTTTTTGTAAATTATATACTAATATATCTACTATTGGTTTTTCATCGTCTACTATTAAAATTGTTTTTGCTTGTCTTTCTATATCTTCTTCCACAACAATTCCCCTTCCCATTTTAGATTTATACAATACTTATATCATAAAAAAAATCATTATACAAGCATTTTTTTGATTTTATCAAATTAAAACTTTTAAAAACTACTATCTAGTAAAAAAGTATATAAAATTTATGCGTTTTACCGCTACATTATTACTTCAATATTAAATACTTTTCCACTTCCATCTAGTAAGATATGATTTTCTGTTTTTTCTCCATCTAGCAAAATTTCTTCTACTCCTGTATTTTTTCCATTTGGATTTTTAACTTTTATATTATATATACTATTTCCATATTTGTATTTTATAATATATTCCTTCCAATCTTTTGGGATACATGGATTTATCTTAATTATTCCTTTTTCTATTTTTAAACCTAATATATATTCTATTCCTGCTTTATAATACCAACTGCTTGATCCTGTATACCATGTCCATCCACCTCTTCCTGCTAAATTCCCTGCTCCATATATATCTGCTGGTATAACATATGGCTCAACTTTATATTTATTTGACGAATCTTTTGTTCTTGTATGCTCAATAGGATTTATCATTTTATATAGTTCTAAAGCCTTGTCTCCAAACCCCAATAGAGTTTCAGCAATTATTACCCAACAGCTCGCATGTGTATATTGTCCACCATTTTCTCTAACTCCTGGCAAATATGCTTTTATATATCCTGGTTCTAAAATACCTTTTTCAAAAGGAGGATCTAATAATTTAATTATTCCATTTTCTCTATCTATCAAGTAATTATCTAAACTTTCCATTGCAATATATTTTTTGTGATTATCAGCTGCATTTGATATTACTCCCCAGCTCTGTGCTATACTATCTATTCTACATTCTTCGTTTTCCATACTACCTAAAATATTTCCATCATCCATATATGCTCTTTTAAACCATCTGCCATCCCATCCATTTGTGTTTAATGCTTTTTTTAAACTATCTTTTATTTCCATATATTTTTTAGCTCTTTTTTCGTCTCCTTGTTCTACACATATTGTTATAAATTTATCTAAAATATAATATTGGAAAAATCCAAGCCAAATACTTTCTCCTTTTCCTTTATTTCCGACTTCACTAAAACCATCATTCCAATCTCCACTCCCTATTTTAGGAAGTCCATTTTCTCCAAAGTTTAATGACTTATCTATTGCTCTTATACAATGATTATATATACTTTCTGTTATATCTGATGGCATATATGTGTCATATTTTTCATCTACATTTTCTTCTAATACTTTTCCAGCAATATAATTTGTTTGAATATCTAAAATATCCTTATTTCCTGTAAAATCAATATATTCAATAACAGAATATGGAAGCCATAACAAATCATCTGAAAATCTAGTTCTTATTCCTTTATTGTTCTCATCATGCCACCAATGCTCTACGTCACCTTCTATAAATTGATGTTTACTATGCTTTATTATTTGTTCTTTCAAAAAGTCTGGATTTAAGTATTTTGCTCCAAATGTATCTTGAAGCTGATCTCTAAATCCAAATGCCCCACCTGATTGGTAAAATCCGCTTCTACCAATTAATCTAGATGTAATAGTTTGATACATAAGCCATCCATTTAATAATATATTTGTAGATTCTAAAGGAGTTTTAACTTTTAATCTTCCAAGTAAATCCTCCCAATATTTTTTAACTTGTTCTAATTCAAAATTACAATTACTTATTTTGCTATATTTATATGCAACATCTTTTGCATCTATTTTGCTACTTGCTTGACCTAATATAATTGAAATCTTTTTTGATGAGAAGCTTTCTATTTCTACTTCTATTTCAATTGCAACACAACAAGATTTTCCATTTCCAGTATCATTATTTAAGCAAACCTTTTTTAAGCCATCTGGGTTTTCTAACCCTCCACTTCCTAAAAAGAATCTTTTATCACCTGTATATGATTTTATTTTTTCACTTGAAGATACAAAAACAAAGCTATCCTTAAACTCATTATTATATAATTTTTTAGCATAAATAATATTATTATTTTGTTCATATTCTAATGATATATATTTATCTGAATTTATCTCATCTTCTCCAATTACTGGTTTTATATAATATATTATTTTTAATTTCTTCTTATTTGGTGTAGTATTATTTAAAGTAATTAGGTTTACTTTAGTACCATCACTTTTTGGAACAAAAACTTCTAGATCTTGTGTTATTCCATAACTTGTGTGTATATATTTTGCATAGCCAAATCCATATATAATATTATAATTATTATCATCTGGTTTTGGATTACAACCAAGAGACCATGTTTTATTATTTTCAGTATTTTTTAAATATATTACTTCTGATGGTATATCCATACATGGACTATTGTTCCAAGAAGTTATTCTATTTAATCTACTATTTTTACTCCAAGAATATCCTCCCATATTTTCTGTAACTATTATTCCGATTTTTTCATTTGCCATAATATGACTCCATACAGTAGGAAGTCTATTTTCTTTATTTATTTTAATCATATATTCTTTGCCATCTTCTGAAAATGCACCATATTCATTATAATATTTAAGATTATCTATATTACTTAAAATATTAATATCTTCTGTTTGCTTTTCAATTTCATAGCTTTCTTTTTCTAACCCAATATCTTTATATTTTTCTAAGTATTCTTCTTCTAAATCTTTTATTGATGTTTGTAAATTTCCAAGATGACTATCTATTGTAAAGTCTGATAAGAATTCTATTAGATTTACATCTTTTTTATCTATTTGGTTCTTTTCTAAAATAAATATTCCACTTCTTGTATTTTTTAAATATGACATATTATTATTTAATATTACTGATTCTATTTCTTCTCTTACATAATTTTCATAGCTATGCTTTTCTTCATCTAATATTATTAATTCTATTTGTATATTTTTAGTCCTAAAAAATTCATAAGCTTTTATTATTTCTCTTATAACATATATATCATTAACATCTTTTATTTTTACTAATACTATAGGAAAATCTCCAGATATTCCATACTTCCATAAGTCTTCTTGCTTGTATTCTAATTTAGGTAGCTTTTCTATATATTGTTTTTTTAGTGGATTATCAAATACTAAATATGAGAGAATTTTTTGATATATTTCTATATTTTTTCCCTTTACTCCTAAATATCTATTTTCTTCTTGCACCTTTGCTTTTGATAAATCAAATATTCTTGTTACATTTTCACTACTTTTATATTTTTCTAGATTAGATATAGCTAAGTCTCTTTCTTCATTTACTGATAAAATTAAATCTATAAACACTTTTTGTCCTGGATTAATTTTAATGGTTTTTTTCATGGCAACGACTGGTTCTGTAACCAAACCTACTTTTTTAGTAAACGGAATAGATTGTTTTATCATTTTAGGAATTCCCAAATTTCCTCTTCCCATTAACTTTTCCCTATCAATTTCAAACTCATTATCCCCAATTACTTCACATTCTGCAAACATTTGGGTTACAAGATATATTTCTTTTTCTGATTTTGATCTTTTCTTTCTTTTTACTATTAAATTATTTGTTTTATCATCATACTCAAACGTTAGAAATAAATTATTAAATGCTTGATGAGCATAATCTTGATTTTTGTTAGATAAAACAGGTTCAAAAAAGCTCGAAATTTCTAATATTTCTTCTTCTATACCCATATTTAAAAGTTCTAATCTTCTTATTTCAACAGGTTCATTTACTGCTGTTGTTATTTTTATATTTGTCTTGATATTTCCATCTATTCTTTCAATTTCATCTCTGTCTGGCATAAACTTTATATTATATTTATTTTCACTATTTATATATTTACTATAGTTTGAAGACCATATTTTTTTTGTTTTTATATTTTTAATATAGAAAAATATTCCTTGTGCATAATCGTCTGTTTTTTTGAATCTATTAATATATATATCTTTATATTTACTAAATCCTATTCCTTTTTGATTTAAAGCAATCATATAATCTTCATTTGAAATTATATTCCCTCTTAAAATTCTTTCATCAATTTTATTAAATGATTGTACCATATAATTTTCATAATCTTTATATTTAAGTTTTTCAATCTTTTCTTTATTTTCTTTAGTTATTATTGAAGTTTCAGGCATTATTTCTTGAAGCAAAATACCTATTGCTTCAATTTCTGGGTTTTCCATAAACCTTTTTTGCAAGATATTTTTATTAAATAAATTGTTTATTGATAATAATATTAAAGCCTGATGATGCGCCATATAGGTCCTAACTGCACTTGATCTCTCTCCTTTATTTTGTCTTGTTGGTGTAAAATCAATGGCTTCATAAAATCCATAATCACCATACATTCCCAATTGTTCTAATTTCTTTAGATTTTCTATTACTTCATTTGGTATCTCATTTATTGCTAAAATACTTCCATAACTAGATACAACTATTTCGTCACCTAATCCTCTTTTAAGTCCAAGCCAAGGTATCCCAAATGCTTTATATTGATAATTCGAATGTAAATCCTTTAAATTAAAAGCAGATTCAGATATTCCCCAAGGGATATTTAGTTTTTTACAATACTCTTTTTGACTCATAATCATAAATTTACAAGATTCATCAAGTAAGCTTCCTTCATATTTTGGTATATTAATATTTGGCATTAAATATTCAAAAGCTGTTCCAGACCATGAAATTAGTCCTTTATATTTTTCAAGTGTTGTAAGTGTTCTACTTAAATTATTCCAATGTTTAGGTGAAACATCTTTTTTAGCAATAGCAATTAAGCTCGCTTGTCTTGCTTCTGATGCTAATAAATCATAATATGAATCTGTAAGCTTATCTTCTTCTATATTAAATCCTATAGAAAATAGTCTTTGTCTATTATTGTATAAAATACTAAAATCAGTATTATTTATCTGTTTATCTAATATATTTATTAACCTTTCTACTACACTTATATCTTTAATTTCACTTTTTTTGTTTTTTAGAATTTCTATTAAAAATTGTTTTGTGACATATAAATAACCCACAAAATTACCACTATCTACAGTAGATATATATCTTGGAATAAGTGGTTTTTTTTCATTTATATTATACCAATTATATAAATGTCCATTCCATTTAGGAAGCTCCTCTATTGTGTTTATTATATCTTCAAGCAATTCTACTACATCTTGCAAGTTTTCATATTCTAAATCATAACTTGAAATAACTGCAAGAAGTGAAAGTCCTATATTTGTTGATGAAGTTCTATTTACTATAATTGGATTTCTATTTTCTTGATAATTATCAGTAATTAAAAAATTATTTTCTTTATTTAAATTATCTTTGAAGAAGTTCCATGTTTTTTCTCCTACTTTATAAATATAATCTCTATCTTCATTTGACACTTCATCTATTTTATCTTTTTTATTTATTTGCTTACTTATATAGTACATAATAAAAGGAGTTATAAGCCACAAAATTGATACTAAAATCCATGATATACTTTTAAATGTCATTGCAAATATAAATGATATTATGCCTACTAATACATTAAAAAACATAATTTTATAATATGAAATTAAATCTGCCTTAGATGACTTTTCCGCTTCTTCAGATGTCATCCATTCTAATAAATTTCGATGTGATACATATTTTCTGTATATTGTCTTTACTATTGCTATGCAAGATACATATGCCTTATATGGCAAACATCCTACAATTATTATTGCCCTTAATACTGATCCTTTAATTCCAGTAATTTTAGGTGTAAATGTTTTTTGCTTTTGTTCTCCTTCCTTTTTAAATATTACAATATTTAATACATCTAGTATAAATGGAAAAATAAGAATAAAAAACAAAACATATAAAAAAAAGTTTGTTTCTAAATTATATATCTTTCCAATTGCATTAAAATATACTATTCCGACTAATACTGATATTTCAAATATGCTTCTTCTTAAATTATCAAATATTTTATATCTTGATAAAAAGCTAAGTGGATTTTTTATTGTTCTTCTCTTAGCACTTTTTATATTATTATTAAGCCACTCAGTTATTTGCCAGTCTCCTCTTATCCATCTTGATAGTCTATTTATAAAACTTGTATATTTACATGGATATCCATCCATAAGTAATATATCTGTAGCTAAACCACATCTTAAATAACTTCCTTCTAACAAATCATGGCTTAAAACTGTATTTTCTGGAAAAGCGTCTGATAAAACTTTTGAAAATACTTCTAAATCATATATTCCTTTACCTGTAAAAATTCCCTCTTTAAAATTATCCTGATAAACATCTGAAATTGCATTTGTGTATGAATCAATACCACCTGCGCCTGCAAATATTTTAGTAAATAGATTTTTATAACTTATATCTAAATTAACTCCTACTCTTGGTTGTATTAATCCATATCCTTCTACAACTATATTTGTTTTTTCATCTATAACTGGTTTATTTAAAATATGTGCCATTGCTCCTACTAATTCAAATGCTGAGTTTAATATTAAATCAGTATCACTATCTAATGTAATTACATATTTAATTTTAGGTATTTTTATCATTGTATTTGCTTTAAATGTATCTTTTGTTTTTCCCAAAATATATTCATTAAACTGATTAATTAATCCTCTTTTTCTTTCCCATCCTAAATATGAACTTTCACCTGCATTCCATATTCTATTTCTATATAAAAAATAAAATATATCATCGTTTTGCTCATACAAATACTTTTCATTTAAACTTTTTGCTATCTTTATCCCTTCGTCTATTATCTCTTTGTCATATTTTTCTTCTTCTTTACTACTTTGTGTGCAATCTCCTAATAATGCAAAATATACATTTTTGCTTTTATTTGCTAAATAAAAGACCTCTAGTTTTCTCATTAATTCTTTTACTTTTTCTCTAGAGTCTAATATTGTAGGTATTATTACTATTGTAGAATTTTTCTCATCTATCCCATTTGAAAAATCTATTTTAGGAATCATCTTAGGCTTAACTACTTTGTTTAAAATATACTGAAATGTTTGAATTACTAGTTCTGATATCGGTATTATTAAAACTATTGCTGATAATATATATAAAATTATATTATTTAGTTTTATATTTAAAGTTTTTTCTATCATACATGTTAAAATAAAAGATACAAAATATATAGCAAATACATATAGTTTTGCTTTTGATTTACTATTCATTTTTCTTTTATCTTTATAACCTAATTTATAATATAATTCATTTATTCCTTCATCTATTAAATAATAACCTATATGTGCCTTTTTATCTTGATTACTCTTGGCTAATTCTAATATTTTTTTTGCAATATACATTTCAGATATTTTTGTTTTTTTAGATATTTCTTTAATTGTATTTCTATAATATTCTTTTGTTTTATAATCCATATAATCATATACATTTGTTGGATCTTGTTTTAATATTTCTTCAACTCCATTTATTTTCTCAAATATTTCTAAAAAGTTTATTCTTGATATTTGTTTCATACTAGTAATACAATTTCCTATTGTTACTTTTCTTACAGCAATATCAAAATGCTCCTTTTTTATAACATCTGAAACTGTCATTCCAGTTTTTTCTACTTCTTCTTCTAAAATTTTTAAATAACTATTTGCTTTTTTACCATATCTTTTTAAAACATAGGACATATATTCTATAAATGGATATTTCATATCTTTAAATATTGTATTATCAGACTTAAAGAAATTTTTTGTTTTAAAAACTAATTCTCCTTTTTCTTTATTTTCTACTAGCCTTTCAACAATATTTTCAACTTTATATTTTTGGAGCTGTGATACATATATTTTTTCACATATTTCTCTTATTTTTTCTATTATAGCTATTTGTAGAAAAATACCTATATTCCATATTTCGTCCATGCTTAATGTCTTTTTAGTTTGATAGCTTTCTAAATATTTTTCTAAATCTTCTCTTTCTATTTTACAATCTGTATATGATGCTATTTCTGCAGCTAACACATATATTCTTGCAAATCCTACATTATATCCATTTTGTATTCCCAAAAAACTTGTATATTTTTTTAAGCTTAATTCCTTTTGAAGTAATTTTACATTTTCCTCTATAATATAAAAATTATCTAAAATCCACTCTCCTGCTGGATGTATATTAATACCAAGTTTTAAATGTTCATTAAGTAAATTATATACTCTTTTGATAAATTCATAATTTTCTAACATTCTTGGTATTGGATATGTTTGTTTTTCTGATTTTAATTTTAAACTATGGTTTGCAGCTAATTTTTCTAGATGTTTTTCTAGTTGATTTTTATCAAGCAATGCTCCATTTATATTTAAAACTTCATATGATTTCAAAATCTCCACTCCTTGCAACTTGCATTTTAGTTATTGTTTGCAAGGGAAGGAAATTTTATGCAAATAAAAAACAAAAAAACATCTAAAAATTTAGTATTAAAAAATATAAAAAACGACAAAATAATAGGAAGACAAAAGTCTTCCTACTTAAATAATTAAATACATATCTTTAAAGTTATTACTTTGATTTTTATTATATTTTCATTTGTTTAGTTTAAATTAATATTAGTCATTTAAATCTAAATCTTGATTTTCTGTTTGTAATAAGTTTTCAAAATTATCTTTTACATCTTCTAATTGTTTATATTCTAATATAGAATCTATAAAATCTTGTTTAGCCTCTTGCACGTCTTCCCACGAATTTTTTTCTTTGTTTTCTAATACAGAATAATAATTTAATCCATAATTTAACACTTTTCCCATTTTTGTTGCAGTAGTTTGATAATCTGACCTAACTTGCTCATCTTTTTCATATACATGTACATATTTTCCATCTTCATATGTAAATCTTTCTGTTTGTTTATTTTCGTCAATTTTTATAGTAACTTCTATTACTCTTTTCTTATAATCTCCTGGAAGACCTATATTCCCCATTTCTCTATATTCGTATTCTGTACATTTTCTAACAATTGTATCACCATTTTCTGCTTGATCAGAATATAAAACATTTCCATCACCTATATGAAATGTAACATTGTCTTTAGTAATTTTTTCATCATTTTCTTTATTATATTCATTAACATATGATTCTTTTAAGTACTCTAAACTTTCTTCAGGATTACTTAAATTATTTATTTGTTCTTTAACATTACTTAAAGCTTTTTCATTATTCTCAATTTCATTAAGTTCAACTTTAATTCCATTAATAAAAATCTCTCTGTCATTTGTTACATTATCTATTGATATATCTTTATTAAGTTCTTCTGCATCAATTGTTATCTCTTCTTTATTATCTATACCTTTTGATTTTGAAGCTTCTAATAAATTATCAGTTTTCATACCAGTAAAAATTCCTAATGCAAATATAGAAATTACTGCAGCTTTACCTCTTGTTCTTTTAGCTACTTTTTTTGTAATTAAATGTTTTTCTTCATTAGTTAATTTTCTAGTTAATTTATTTTGATATTTTGCTATCTCTTCTTTAGCTTTTTTTCTAGTAAGACTTACAAATATATCTAAAGTTTTCTTATCTATAGCTTTTGTAATTTTATTTCCCATAATTTTATCCCTCTTTTATATTACAAATATACAATTTAAGTATATATTAAATGATATTTTTTTTCAATATCTGTAACAAAAATGTAATATATTAATTATTCTTATTCAAATAGTAGCAATAGTAAAAATACTACTGCTACTATTCTGCCTTTGATAAATCAAGTTCAAAATAAAATTCAACTCCATTTACTTTATTTTTTATTCCATATTCATTCTTATAATTACCCATAATTGCTCTTACCAATGCTAAGCCTATTCCTGTTCCACCATCGCCTCTATTTCTTGACTTATCTTCTTTATAAAATCTATTCCATATTCTAGCTTCTTTTTCTTTGCTTATATTATCACCTGTATTAAATACTTTTACTATTACTTTATTTGTTTTTTTGTTAATTTCATTTTCTATTTTTATATATTTTTCTCCTGCAATTTCTTTTGCATTTTTTATTGCATTTGTTAAATAATTTGTTATTACTTGTTCAATATAGAAATCATCAGCAAATACTTTTATTACATTTTTTTCTATAAATTCAATACTTATATTCTTTTCTTCTGATAATAGTTTAGATTTTCTTATTACTTCTTTTTCTAACTCTACAATATCAAATTCTTTATTATTAAATTCTCTTTTTCCATATTCTAGTTTCATAAGTTCTAGTAATTGTTTAACAAGTCTATCCATTTTATTTGTTTCATCTAAAATTACTTCTGCATAAAATTTTCTACTTTCATCATCATTA